>JBIKIK010000179.1:0-3636 GCA_044361655.1 Luteolibacter sp.
GGCCCTTGATATCGGCATGTTTCACTTCGGTCCAAGAAACCGAATCATTGGCCTTGATGGCGGCGTTGACCTTTTCCTCCATCGCTGCGAGTTGCTCGGGCGTGACAGCGGCGCTGTTGAAGTCGAAGCGCAGGCGATTTTCATCGACGGATGAGCCTTGCTGCGCGGCGTCCTTCGAGACGACCTCGTGGAGCGCCCAGTGCAGCAGGTGAGTGGCGGTGTGGTGGGCTTCGATCGGGCGGCGGCGTGAGGCGTCGACTTTGAGGACGGCTTTGTTGCCTACTTTGATTTCGCTCGATGAGGCGATGATGATCGCGCGGGCCTTGCCGATTTGTTGCACGCCGGTGACGGAAATGATGCTATCCTTTACCGCCACGGTGCCGGTGTCGCCGCTTTGTCCGCCCATTTCGGCGTAGAAGGGGGTCTTGTCGGTGATGACGAAAATCGAATCATCCTGAGGGTGAACTTCGAGGACGCTCGCCTCGCATTCATCCGCATCGAAGCCGGTGAATTCGGTGACCGCATCGGTCGAGATTTCGAGGGCACGCACAACAGTCGATTTCTTCGCGGCGCGGGAGCGTTCCTGTTGTTGCTCCATGAGCGATTCGAAGCGCGGCATGTCGACCTTGAGTCCGCGCTCGGCACAGAGCAATTCGGTGAGGTCGATCGGGAAACCGAAGGTGTCGTAGAGTTCGAATGCGATCTCTCCGGAGAGGGGAGCGCCGGCGTCCCGCCGGCTACCATGGGCATCCTGCCCATGGTTTTGATAAGCCGCCGCCACGCGCAATTCTTTCAGATTTTCGCTTTCCCATCCCTTGGCCCAGACGAATGGGTATGGTTTCTCTTGAGTTAAGTTCGCGCGCTGTGGATTCGTGGTGACATACTCGAATTTCTCCCAAAGGTCAGAGTCCGAGCGGATCATGCGGTCATGGTAGTCCCGCTCCCAGATCGTTCCGCTGTCGCCTGTGAGCTTGTTGATTTCCTTCGAAGTGAAGGATTTAATGGAGTGCATCACCTCAGAAAGGCTCCAGAAAACAGGGTTTCCTTCCTTGTTCCATTCCTTGGGTTGTGGCTCCACCAGCATGTGGAAATGGTCAGGCATGACCACTGCGGCGAAGAGAACGTAACGCGATCCGTGGAAGTGGAGAATCGCATCGAGAATGATCTGGCGGGCATCCGTAGAGAGAACTTGGCGATCATGCGTGACGGCCGTGAGCATGTATTTTTCCCAAGGTCTTTCGAAATGGGGCAAGCCATGATGCTTTGAGTAGAGTGCGCCTTTGGCGGTGTTTTGCGAAGCCTCCGGCAAGATGCCGGAGGATGCCGCCGGGACGGCGGCGCTCCCCATCGCTTCTTCGAAGCGTTTCAATCCGCGGTCGAGCGTTTGGTTGAAACTGGCTTCTTCCTGTTCGAGGGTTTGGCGAATGACGGATTCGCGGGATTTGAGTTCCGGGAAGACGCTGCCCATTTGGGCGACGAGGGTTTCGACAAGGGCGCCGAAGAATGGCTTGTCGCCGGAGAATCCGAGTTGACGGCCGTAACGAACGGCGCGGCGCAGGATTCTACGAAGGACATAGTTTCTCCCATTGTTGCCGGGCATGATGCCATCGGCGATGGAGAAACTGAGAGTGCGGAGGTGGTCGGCGATTACGCGGAAGGCGATCGCGGTTTTCATTTCCTCGTTGAATGCCGAGCGGTCGGCGCCGAGCTCGGGGTAAATGTTCACATAGCTCTTGCCGCTGAGTTCTTCGAGCTTGCGGAAGATCGGGGTGAAGACATCGGTGGCGTAGTTCGAGGGCTTTTTCGAAAAATCGGTAAATCCCTTGGTGTTTTGAATGATCGAGCACGCGCGTTCGAAGCCCATGCCGGTGTCGACATGCTTGGCTGGGAGTTCGCGGAATGTGCCATCGGCTTCGGCGTTGTATTGGATGAAAACGAGGTTCCAGATTTCGATGCAGAGGTCGGAGTCGTTGTTGACGAGTTTGCCTTGCGAGTCGCCCTTGGGTGTGAGGTCGACATGGAGCTCTGAGCATGGACCGCAGGGGCCGGTCTCGCCCATCATCCAGAAGTTGTCCTTCACGTTGCCATTTACGATGTGTATCGTAGGATCGACTCCCTTCGAGCGGAAGAGTGCGGCCCAGACATCCCATGCTTCTTGGTCGAACTCGCCCGGGTCGCCGGGTTTCGGTGCGTAGACCGATGCGTAGAGGCGGTTGGCGGGGAGGCCCCAACGCTCGACGACGAGTTCCCATGCCCATTGGATCGCTTCGGTTTTGAAATAGTTTCCAAACGACCAGTTTCCGAGCATCTCGAAAAAGGTGTGGTGGTAGGTGTCGTAGCCGACATCCTCGAGGTCGTTGTGTTTGCCGCCGGCGCGGATGCACTTCTGCGTATCGGCCGCGCGTGGTGGATCGTAGGGGGCTTTTTCCACGCCGAGGAAATAGGGCACGAAGGGATTCATGCCGGCGTTGGTGAAAAGAAGTCCGGGCGATTGTGGCAGCAGCGATGCCGAGGGCACGATGCTGTGTTGTTTCTCGCGGAAGAAATTGAGGAATGAATTGCGGATCTCGGCGGCGGTCATGGGGGTGCGCGAAAGGTGCGGGTGAAGGCCGCGCAGCTTGGGCGAGACCGTAGGTGAAGTAAAGCCCGGGAGGCGAGGGGCCCGGCTTACGGGTTCAGCTTCGCGAGCGCCTTGGCGAGAAAGATGCCATTTTTACGGATCAGCTTGCCGTCGAAATAAATTTCGCCGCCGCCGTAATCCTTGCGCTGGATGTTGACCATGTCCCAGTGGACTTGTGAGCGGTTGCCGTTGTCGGCATCCTCGTAGGCTTGGCCGGGTGTAAAATGGAATGAGCCGGCGATTTTCTCATCGAAGAGGATGTCGCGCATCGGTTCACGGATCATCGGGTGGAAGCCGAGGGCAAACTCGCCGATGTAGCGGGCGCCGTCATCGCTATCGAGGATGCGGTTGAGCGCTTTGGTTTTTGCGCCGGCTTCGGCCTTGATGATTTTTCCTTTCGAAAACTCGAGACGGATCGCATCGAAGGGAATGCCTTGATAGATTGTCGGCGCGTTGTAGCTGATGAAGCCCTCGACCGAATCGCGCACCGGGGCGGTGAAGACCTCGCCATCGGGGATGTTGTAGTTGCCGCCGCAGACGATCGAGTTGATGCCCTTGATCGAGAAACGCAAATCGGTGCCGGGGCCTTTGATTTCGACCTTGTCGGTGCGATCCATGAGTTTCTTGAGCGCGTTCATCGATGGCAACAGCGCCTTGTAATCGAGCAGGCAGGTCTTGAAGTAAAAATCCTCGAAGGCCTCGGTGCTCATGCCGGCCTGTTGCGCCATCGATGCCGAGGGCCAGCGCAGCACGCACCACTTGGTCTTCTTGACGCGGTGGTCGAGCACCGGGCGCATGTGCTTCATGGCCAAACGCATGCGGTCGGGTGGCACATCGGAATTCTCCGCGATGTTGTGACCGCCGCGCAGCGCGATGTAAGCATCCATGTCTTTCATTTCCGCTAGCAGGTGCTTGGAAATGATGCCGTACTGCGTGTCGTCGGCACCCATCAGCATTTCGCGCGAAAGGCGGCCGTGGTGGACGCGCAGGATTGGCGTGGCACCGCGGGCGCGGGT
>JBIKIK010000180.1:0-3600 GCA_044361655.1 Luteolibacter sp.
ATCGCACCCTGCGGGTCGCTGCGATAAAGATCAACAACACAACGGCAAAGCCTGCGGCTTGCCAGAGGAGCGCTTGTTGAAATGCCGGAATGGCGGATTTGCTGCGTTGATGAATGCCGGCAAGCATCAATGAGAAAATCAACGAGTAAGCACCGTAGCCGAGGTTGAAGGCGAGGCCTTTCACGCTGAGCAATGTCGCGCGCTGATGCGACTCGGCGATGCCGTGAAGGAAGCGGCTGATCGTGAATCCGACGAAGCCGAGCATGGTCATCAGAAACAACGCGGGCAAGAGGCCGGCCCACGGCCAGGCGGGGATCAGCAGGATCAACGCAATCGCCGCCGCCGCGCCGCCGAGGGCGAGGCTGGTGGTGGTTTTGAAGCGTTGGTTCACCGCGGCGGCGATGCTTGGAATGAACCAGTTTGTCACGGCAACCGTCGAGCCGATGAACCCGAAGGCCCAGCCGGGAATGCCGATCAGGCGATAGTATTCGCTGTTGAGCGTGGCAAAATTTCTTGCGACCGCATCGATGAGCAGTCCGCCGATCAGCACGATTGCGATGCTTTTGGTCGAGAACGCGTAGGCTGCGGTGCGGATGGTGAGACTTAAGGCCGCGCGACAGCGGCCGCCTGCGTGATCGGATGGTTTTGCGGTTTCCTCAAAGCGCAGCGCGATCCACAAGCAGCCGATCGCTTGCAGCAGGACCAGCAACACGGGCAGGCGGCGTGCGACATCGATGTCGACATGCAAAGCATCCGGCGTGAGGCGGTTCCACCACGAGGGATCGTAGAGCAGCGCGCCGAGGGTCATTGCGACGAGATAGCCGGCCGAGCGCCAACGCATCGCGGTGGCCATGACTTGATCCCATGCGGACTCGCGATTTTTTTCCGGCAGAGATTCGTAAACGATCGCCTCATCCGCGCCGCTGGCGGCGGCTTCCGAAGTGCCCGAGAGAAAACGGTTGAGCAGGCAAAGCGCGAACAAAAGGGTGCCGCCGTCCTTGGGCGCGAAGAGCAGCACGCTCATTTCCAGCACCATCAACGCGGCGGAAAACACCAGCAGGCGTTTGCGGCCAAGCGTGTCGGCAAGCGCGCCGGATGGCACCTCGAAGAGAAAGATCGCCGCGGCCCACACGGCATTGAGCAACAGGTATTGTTCGAGGCGCAGCCCGAGGTCGGTGAAAAGCACCGCCAGCACCGGGTAGTAGGCCCGCGCGTTGTAGAGAGTCGTGAAGACGACAAAAAGCCGCGCATTGCGCCCTTTGAAAGGTCCGTCGCGATCAAATAGGGTGTTCACAGCGCTGGTTTCTCACGCAATCGCCGCGCGGGCAAGATGATGCTCGTGCAATGTGCGCATGGCAGCTCATCCGCGCTTGCTTCCGTGCCCTTGCGGGTTTAGCCCTGCGGCGCGATTTCATGTCACTTTCCTCCTATGCCGTTCCCTCACCCGCGCTGCAACGCGAGGTGAAGCGCCGTCGCTCGTTTGCGATCATTTCGCACCCGGACGCCGGCAAAACGACGCTGACGGAAAAATTTCTGCTCTACGGTGGTGCTTTGCAACTCGCCGGCAGCGTGACCGCCCGCAAGAACCAGCGTGCGACGACTTCCGACTGGATGGAGCTGGAAAAGCAACGCGGCATTTCGGTGAGCTCGACGGTTCTTCAATTTGAGTACAAGGATTGTGTCGTTAACATCCTCGACACGCCGGGTCACAAGGATTTCTCTGAGGACACCTACCGCGTGCTGACCGCGGTGGATGCGGCGGTGATGGTTGTCGATGCGGGCAAGGGCATCGAAAGCCAGACGCGGAAATTGTTTGAAGTTTGCCGTCGACGCGGTGTGCCGATTTTCACTTTCATGAACAAGCTCGACCGCCCGGCGCGGCCGACGCTTGATTTGCTCGACGAGCTTGAGAGCGTGCTCGGCATTCATGCTTACCCGTTGAATTGGCCGCTCGGTGACGGGCCGCGCTTCAAGGGTGTTTATGATCGCGAGCACAAGCAGGTGCATCTCTTCGAACGCACCGTGCATGGTGCCTATCGCGCGCCGGTGTCGGTGACCGGCATTGAGGATGAAAGCGTCAAGGCCGCGATGGAAGAGGCGACTTACCAGCAAGTTTGTGACGAGTTGGAACTGCTTGAGGGCGCGGGCGCGGACTTCGATGTGGAGAAGGTGCTCGCCGGTGAATTGACGCCGGTGTTTTTCGGCAGTGCCGCCAACAACTTTGGTGTGCAGATGTTGCTCGACCGTTTCCTTGAACTCGCGCCACCGCCGCTGCCGCGCGAGAGCGACGAGCTCACGATCGATCCGGCGTCGGAAGAGTTTTCCGCCTTTGTTTTCAAGATCCAGGCCAACATGAATCCCAAGCACCGCGACCGCGTGGCCTTTGTGCGCATCGTCTCTGGCAAATTTGAGCGCGATATGAACGTGCTCAACACGCGCAGCGGCGAACGCATGCGGCTTGGCAACTCGCAGCGGCTTTTTGCGCGCGATCGCGAAACCGTCGATGATGCTTACGCCGGCGATGTCGTGGGCCTCGTCGGCAACTACGATTTGCTCATCGGCGACACGCTTGCCTCGAAGAATGGCGTGACCTTTCACGAGATCCCGCGCTTCGCGCCCGAGTGTTTTTCCTACCTGCACAACAAGAGCACTGCGAAGTACAAGCGCTTCCGCGACGGCCTCCAGCAACTGCTCAAGGAAGGCGTGGCGAGCGAGTTCCAGTTGCTCGATGCGGGCCCTTCGCAAGTTCCGCTGCTGGGTGCGGTCGGCCCGCTGCAATTCGAAGTTTTGCAACATCGCCTCGAAGGCGAATACGCGGCGGAAACGCGCATCGAGCAGGCATCGTGGTCGATTGCCCGCTGGCTCAAGCCGAAGGAAGGTGACCCGCTTGCGCCCGATGCCCGGCCCTCGCTCTCACTCGGCGCCACACTCGCGCGCGATTCGAACGGATGGCTCGTCGCCTTGCTGCCAAGCGAGTGGGCGATGAAAACCTTCACCGAAAAAAACGAAGATTGGATCATCTCCGAGCAGCCATTTCCGCCACCGGCGGCAGTTTGAAATTTTGAATTTTTTCACCTTTGAAAATTCCGCTTCTATACGAATCCCACTGTCACACGCCGCTGTGCAAGCATGCCTTGGGCGAGCCCGATGAGTATGCGGAAGTGGCGCTGGAGAGAGGCTTCAAGGGCATCACTTTCACTTGTCATTGTCCTTTGCCGAATGGTTTTTCCGCATCGGTGCGGATGGACCCTTCGCAGTTCGACGAGTATATCGCGATGATCCATGGCACGCGTGCGCGCTTTGCAGGGAGACTTGATGTGCGGCTTGGCATCGAGAGCGATTTTTACCCGGGCGTTGAGCCGTGGCTTAGGGAGCTTCACGGGCGTGCGCCGCTGAGCCATGTGCTGGGTTCTGTTCATTATCACGTGAGCGACTATCGCAAACTTTTCTACACCGGCGATGTGTTCAGCTATCAGGAGCTTTACTACGAGCACCTCGCGTTATCGGCGGAGAGCGGGCTTTTCGACACGCTTGCGCATCCGGATTTGATCAAAAACGAATCGCCTGACGATTGGGATTTCGAACGCATGCGGCCCATCA
>JBIKIK010000025.1:0-12327 GCA_044361655.1 Luteolibacter sp.
GGTGAGCGGTGAGCACCGGCTCGAGGCGCACCTGCCGCAGCACTTCAAGAATGCCGGCGGCATCCAGCCCCATGTGGCGCATCGCCGCGAGCTTGTCGGGCCAGAGGCCTTTCTCCGCAGCGGGGCCGTGAGCTTTTTCGCGCCAGCGCCGGACCTGCGCCGCGACGCGTTCTTCGACGATGTTCAAAAGTTGAAATGCGATCGAGTAGGCCTGACCCAACCCGCGATCGATTCCATCGGCGGCGGTCAGCGGCTTGCCGCTCCATGGCAAGCGGCCGGCAAGGTCGCGGTGGCCGAGGCGGGCGAGCATCGCGCCGAATGACTCCATGGCAAAGGCGAGCTCGGACTCCAGGAGCTGGAAACCATCATTGAGCAGGGGTTTTTCAATGTGCTTGGGATTTGCGGACATGGGTGGCGGGTGAAAAGCAGTACCAATGCCGGATCTCACGCAAGCACGATTCTTTGCCAAAAAAATTCGGCATGAAAGTAGGGGCCACCGATGCGGCCCAGTTCCTGCCGTGGGATGCTTGCCTAATGCTGGAATTTCTGGCCACATTTCCCAAGTTCGCAACAACACATGAGCGTGCCTTCCCATCCAACCTTATCCGAGGCCCGCGCCGAGCTGGGCATCGAAGTGCCGGTCCACGCCATAGACCGCGAGCTGCACAAACTCCGCACGCAGGATGAATCGCGCACCCATGCGTCCCTGATCAATCTCGTGGTCTATTCGGAAAAACCCGGCGCCCTGCTGGAAAACTCCGCCATCGTCCGCCACCTCACCCGCGAGCATGCCTGCCGCGCGATCCTCGTAGAGGTCGACCCCGACCAGCCCATGCCGGGCATCCACGCATGGATCACCGCCCACTGCCATCTCGACCACGGCAGACGATCAGTCTGCTGCGAGCAGATCGCCCTGCACCTCACCGGCAAGGTCACCGGCCGCTTTCGCAATACAGTCTTCGCCCATCTCGATTCCGACCTGCCGCTGGTGTTCTGGTGGCAGGGCGAACTTTCAGGCATTTTTTCCGAACGCCTGGTGAGCGTGATCGACCGCCTCATCATCGACAGTTCGTCATGGGCTGATCCTGCCGAATCGTTTCGAAAAATCGACGAAACCTCGCGCTCGAAAAGCGATCTCATCCTGCAAGATCACGCGTGGTCCCGCACCTGGCAGTTTCGCCTCGGCGTGGCCAGCATCTTCGACGATCCGACCGCGCAACGCTCCATCGCCGAGATCGATCGCGTTGAGATCACTTACCATCCCGATCACCGCAACAGCGCGCTGCAGTTGCTGGCGTGGCTTGCGGTGCAGACCGGATGGAGCGATGCGAAACGCGACGGCGGCAAGCCCGCGAAAAATTTCAGCTTTGTTTCACCCGCAGGAATCACGATCGAAGCGCAGCTGCGCGAGGATGCCGCCGCGCCTCCAATTTCACTTCTAGTTTTGCGCGCAGGTGATCGCTCGGCCGTGATTTCACAAGCCGCTGGCTCGGCCCATGTCGAGCGTCGCATCAAAGCACCTGGGTATGAGGTGAGCTCGCTCTCGCCGATTGATCCGGTCAGCGCCGGCGACCTGGTCGCCATGCAGCTTTCCCGTGGCGGCAAAAATTCGCTGTTCAGCAAAATCCTGCCGCGCTTTCGCGCGATGCTCGGGTGAACTACGATGATCATCGTAGTTCGCTTAATCCATGCGAGTCGCCTTAAGCGCGAGAAACAGCGGAAATTCCTCGGCGGCCTTGTGCTCGGCCTTACTGAAGGGCCCGCTGCCTTGTGAGCGGCGGTGGCTGTAGAGCTCCTCGCATGCGGCGAGCGCGAGCCCGTTGCCGGCAAGCGCATTGAGCAGATCGGCAAGGGGCCGATGATGAAAGAGCGTTTCCTCGCCCGTACCCTTGCCCGGGTGGGTCGTGATGGGAATAGCGATCGGCGTGCCGTACGAATCAAGCCGGCGGAATTGGATTTTCTGATCCGCATCCCAACCCCAATGGCTTTTGCGCGGGATGCGAAAACACGGATGCATGAGAATGGCCACGGCCCGGCCGCCGACCTTCAAAGAGCGGCGGATGTTGGCAAACAAACCGCCGATGTCCTCGACATCATGCACCGCCATCAGGCAGGAGGCCGCGTCATAAGATTCATCAGCCCAGACGCCGGGCTTGCAGGCGTCGGCCTGGATCCATGAAACCCGCGACTCATTGCGATGGCGGGATTTTGCGGCATCGATCAAACGCGGGCTGGCATCGACTCCGGTAAAACGCGCGATGCCTGCGGCCAGCAATGGCGGAGCAAGCACACCTTGGCCGCAGCAGACATCGATCACCGCTTCGCCCCCTTGCGGCGCAAGTAGTCGCAGCGCCGCGGGCAGGATCACATGCCGGTGGTAGTCCGAGCCGCTTTCGCCAACGAGCTTGTCGTACCATGCCGCAACCGGATCCCAACCGAGGCTTTGATCAGAATTTTTTGCCGTAGGGCGAGACCCAGATGGGCCGCCCTTGCGCGGGGGAAATGGTTGACGCTGCGGGCGGGGCATGGCGGATCAGGGAAATTGGCCGCGTCTCACTTTTTGCGGATGCGCCAAATTTCGCAAAGCTGGTTGCGTTCCGGGATGCGGCTGCTGAAGCGATCGGTCTGGCCGAGGTAGACTGCTTGCACCAGTTGGCCCGAGCGCTTGATGCTGGAAAACTTTTGCGCAACCGCCGTGGCACGGTCCGAGGAAAGCGTGCGGTTGCTGTCGACATTGCCGGTTTCCGACGCATAGCCGATCACCAGCATCAGGTCGCCATCGGGGATCTCCTCGCCAAGGCGCGCGATGATCTCCTCATCGGCCGGAGTCAGGCCGCTTGAGCCGGTGGGAAATGTGAGAGTGTGCAGAACATTCGCGCCGAGCTTCACGCCGAGACTGCTGTAGGCACTGGTGAGGTCCGAGTCCGGGCGATTTTCCAACTCGCGCAGGTTGCGGAACAACTCGACGGCGGCCGGCAAGAGCTCGCTTTCGGAGCTCGCAAAGAGCCGTGCTTTTGCAAGCTCGGCCTCGAGCTCTTTCACGCGGTTTTCAAAAAATTCCTTCGCGCGCAGGGCTTCGTCGAGACGGCGTTGGAATTCGTCGAATTCATCCGCCGAAACGCTGCTACCCTTTACGACAAGCTCCGCGCTCAACGCGTCGCGCTGCGACTTCAGCGCATCGAACTCACGACGCAGGCGATCAACTTCGGAGCTAGCAACCAAGGCGCGCTGCAACTCGGCCTGAAGCCGCGAGCTTTCCGCCGCTAGGCTTTGGCGCAGCTGCTCGGAGCGCAGGAGCTCGGAATTTTTTGCAGTGATCGCCGCATCCTTTTCGCCAAGCATCGATTCGAGACTCGTCGCGAGCGCCGCCATCGTGTCGGCATCCTTCTTGAGCCGCGTGGCAATGTCCTCCGCCGATTCCGATCCGCTTTCAAGCGGACGCAGGCCCATCGACATGCGCTCGCGATTGAGCTGGCCGCGGATGGCATTCGCCTCGGCTTGAAGTTGGGTGACATCCGGCGAGCCAGCCGAGCCGCTGCCGAAACCACCACGCAGCCCCATCACGATCAGCACGCCAAGCAGCGCAATGATCACGAATGCCAGCACCATCATCGGCGACATCGAGGGCTTGGTGAGGGCGGCTGCACCATCGTTGACCTCATCCCCAGCTTCAGGTTTTTCGGATGCTGATTTATCCTCGGACATGGCGGGAAGCCTGATCGCCCGACCTGCCGCCTGTCAATTCATTCGGGCACGGCGCGGGGCACTCAATGCGGCTTGAGCAGGCGCATGAAGTCCTTCGGTTGGTCGAAGATGAAATCCGGCTTCTCGGCGGCGAGCGACTCGCGTGAATTGAATCCCCAAGTGACCGCGGCGATCGGGATGCCAGCCTTTTGCGAGGCCTTCACATCGCGGAGTTCGTCGCCGACATAAAGCATTTCTTCGGCGCGCAGCGAGAAGGTCTTGCGGATCGCCTTGAGGTGCTTGGACTTGCCGGTGAGCTTGGAGGTCGAGGAAATGAAATCGAAAATTTCGCGCAGGCCGTGCCCCCGCAGAAAGAGGTCGACATTTTCCGGCGTGTTGGAAGTGAGGATGCCGAAGGACTCGACATGCACGCGCAGCTCGGTGAGCACCTCCGACATGCCTTGGATGAGGTCGAGGCGGGTGATACTACCGCGAAGGATCGAAGTGCCGCGCGCGATGAGCGATGGCACGCGGCGTTTCGGGATGTTGAGGTGATCGAGCAGTTGCTTGAGCGAAAGATGGCGGAGTTTCTCGACCTCGTGTTCGTCGACATGACGGATGCCGTAGTCGGGCGCGAGCTCGTTGAAAATTTTGCGGGTCTCGCCGAGGGTGTCGGCGATGGTGCCATCGAAATCAAAGACCAATGTTCGGAACTTCATGGTGCCGGCGGGCTTGTCCTTGGCATGAGCTTTAGACGAGCGGGAGGTTGGGATGGATATCTTCTTCAAGGCTGGTGGTTTCTCCTTCAAAGTAACGCAAGAGCGCGGCGAAGGCAATCATTGCCGCGTTGTCGGTGCAGAGTGCCGGCGCGGCGGTCAAGAGTCTGAAACCCTGCTTATCGCAGGCGATTTCAAAGGCTTCGCGCAGCGCGCGATTGAGACTCACGCCACCGGACAACGCGATCGCGTCACGACCGGATTCGCGTGCGGCGCGCAAAGTTTTGCCGACGAGGATTTCGATCACCGCCACTTGAAAGGATGCGGCAAGGTCGGCGCGAGTGGCACTCCCCATCCCGCGTTCGAGGGTGTAAAGCACGGCGGTCTTGAGTCCCGAGAATGAAAAATCGAGATGCGGATCGTGCAGCATGGGTCGCGGGAAATCGAAGGCCGCGGGATTGCCGCCGCGCGCTTCCTTTTCGATTTCGGGTCCACCCGGATATGGCAGCCCGAGCATCTTGCCAACTTTGTCGAAAGCCTCGCCGGCCGCATCATCGCGTGTGCCGCCAAGGCGCGTGTAATGGCCCGCTCGCTCGACATTAAGTAGCAGCGTGTGACCTCCGGAGACAATCAAGGCCAGGTGCGGCGGCACCGAACTGCGATCAAGAAAAGGCGAGAGCAAGTGGCCTTCGAGGTGGTTGATCCCAAGAAAGGGGCGATCAAGCGCACAGGCAATGCCCTTCGCGACGGTGCTGCCAATCAGCAACGATGATGCGAGGCCGGGCCCTGTTGTGGCAGCGAAGGCGTCGACCTCACCAACCGCAACCGATGCTTTGGCAAGGGCTGCTTCGACCAGCGCGCGCACATGCAGCGAGTGGTTGCGCGAGGCGAGCTCGGGCACCACGCCGCCATGCTCGCGATGCAGCGGGATCTGCGATGAAATTTCCGATGCGAGGATTTCCGCGCAGCCGCCCGTTTTGCCACGCACGATGGCGACCGCGGTTTCATCGCAGGAGGATTCGATCGCTAGAAGCAGGGCCACGCGGGGATGCTGAAGGGAAAACTTTCGAAAACCGATCAAAAACCGCGGAGCTCACGCTCTTTCATCCACCACATCGCGCACGATTTGTTCGGCATCGATGTCGTTTCGTTCGTAGGTCGAAACCGCGGCCTGCACCATCGCCACGGCGGTTTCGCGTTCGTCATGAATCACCCGCACGCCAAGCTCGCGCAGGCGTTCGACCTCGGCATGGTACTTTGCACGACCAAAGATCAGCACATCGGGATTGCGCTCGCGCACCAGCGGCACGGCCGCGCAGGTGGCATTGACCGCCGGAAAGGTGAAGGCCACAAGGCGTGCGCGGCCGATGCCGGCAAGATCGAGCGCCTCGACATGGGTCGCATCTGCAAACAGCACGGCCTGGCCCTGTGCCTTCAGGTGCCGCACGGTTTCGGCATTCATCTCGAGCACCAGCGTGTCGACGCCGCAACGAGTGAGCGCTTCGTTGAGTGCGCGACCGACCGGGCCGTAACCGCAAATGACGGCATGATCGCTGATTTTTTTGATCGCGCCTGACGGTGCGGATTGGTCGGTGGCACTGCGGCGGGTGCTCATCAGGCCCTTCCCTTCCAACCATTTCGCGATGCGCGGCACACTTCGCATGAAGGTCGGCACGCCGGCCATGGTCACTGCGGTGCAAACGAGCAGCATTTGTTCGGTGGCCGGCTCGAGCGGACGGAAACCACCGGCTTTGCCAATCAGCACGAGCGTGAACTCACCGGTGCTTGAGAGTGCCGTCGCCGCCAAGAGCGATGGCCTGCCGGAAAGTTTCAGCGCTTTCAGCACGAAAAAAACCACTGCGCCCTTGATCGTAAGAATCAACGCGCTGCCCACAAGCACCAGCACCCAATGCTCGGCGACCACCCTCAGGTCGATGAGCAAACCGACCGAAATGAAAAAAATCGCGAGGAACAAATCCTTGAACGGAAGGATCTCGGCGAGAATGCGATGGCTGTAAATCGACTCGCTCACCACCAGGCCCGCGGCAAATGCACCAAGCGCCAGCGAGAGGTCGAGCGCACCACCAGCACAGGCAACGCCGACGCAAAGGCCGACGACCGTGAGCGTGAAAAGCTCGCGGCTGCGCGTCGCGGCCACCGCGTGAAGCAGCGGCGTGATGCCGAAACGGCCGAGCAACCCGGCACCCACGAGAAAGAGCAAACCTTTCAACAAGGCGCCACCGAGATTAGTCGCGAGATTGCCGCTGCCATCCTGATAGAGGATCGGCAAGAGCAGGAAAAACACGATCACAAGAATGTCCTGAAAGAGCGCGATACCGAGCGCGGCGCGCGCACCGGGGCTGTTTTGCTGGCCGGAATCCTGAAATGATTTCATCGCGACGGCGGTCGAGCTCAAGGCCATCGCGACACCGAGCACGATGCAATCGACCGCAGGAAATCCCAACGCGGCCGCAAGCCCTCCGGCCAAGAGCGAAGTGATTGCCACTTGCAATCCGCCGCCGATCAACGCCGAACGCCAAAGGTGGCGCAACTCGGTGAGCGAAAATTCGATTCCGAGCGTGAACATCAGCAGGACAACGCCGATCTCCGCCAGCTCGCGAATCACCGGGCCACCATGATCGGCACCTGTCAGCCAAGTCAGCCCAGAGTTGCCGATCAACACGCCGCACAAAAGATAGCCGACCAGCAAGCTTTGACGCGCGCGGATCAGGATCAGCGAAAGCAGCACCGCGAGCACCAACACCAGCGTCAGCAATGCAAACAGTGGCGAGACATGGGTCGCGCCAGCGGCAAGCGGGATCCAATCAAAGTTCATTCCAATCATTGTTCTTCATCGCGATCGAAGAACAAGACGAAAGCAGACCGCACGCCAACGAGCTTAATTTTCCGTACCCACGGCATGACGCGTGCCATCGGGTCCCGCGAAGTGGACCTCAAGCGCGCCGCGTTTCAGATAGGCCATGATGTCGCGTTTGCCGGCGGATGAGGCGGGCGAAACGCTGGTGATTTCACCGGCGGGCTTGCCTGCCGCATCGAGCAATTCGGACTCCATCGAGACGCTGGCATCGACTCTCGCGTGAATGAGCCGCTTGTTGAGCTTGCCCGCGTGCTTGATGCGCGAGATCACCTCTTGGCCGATGTAGCAGCCTTTGTGATAGGAAATATCTGACACATCGAGACCCGCTTCGGGCGGCAGCAGGCCATCGTAAAGTTCGCGATCCCATGCGGGCACGCCGTGGGCGATGCGAAAGGCTTCGAGCGCATCGCCTTGCAGCAAAGGAAACGATTCCGGAAATTTCACCGTCACTCCGGCAGGGATCCACCAATCGGTGCCCGCGACGCCGAAGCGTGCGGACTCGCGCGCGATTACACCTGCGGGTGCGGCTCCGGGATCGGCGGTGAAATGAACGAGCGCCCACTTGCCGCTGAGGTCGGCGACCTCGACCTCATCGGCGATGAGGTAGCGCGTGATGCGTGCTTCGAGTGACTCCGCATCCACGCCCGGTGCCGAAACCCAAAGCGCGCCATCGGCGGATTTCATCAACCACACGCGGAACTGCAGGCGACCTTTCGCATCGGTGATGCACGATGGCAGCGCGGCATTTTCCGCATCGAGCCGACGGACATCCTGAGTGACCTGTCCGTTGAGAAACCTGACCGCATCGGGCCCGCGAAATTCCAGCAAGGCAGGCGTGCCGCAATCGATCCTCGCATTCACGCTCATTGCTTGCGTTGCAGTGCGAGCCCAACGAGCTGTGCCGCTTTTTCGCGGATATCGCGCATCATTTCCGGCGTCGGCGCTTGGCCATCCTGAAGGGTCATCTCCGAGCGGAGGCCTGCAAGCAGGTCGCGCATCGCGAGGTAGTTCGGCCTTTCGGAAATGCGCGGCTCAAGCCCGGCGATCGACTCGGTGTAATAATCGGCGATGTCCTCCCGCATTACCTTGCGGGCGCGCTCTTCGGAAAACTGCTTGTCCACCGCGACCGTCGAGACCTCGAGCGCGCGGATCCATCCGCCCATCGAGATCAGGTGCGCGAGATCAGCGTCCTTGAGAGAAACCAGCTCGGCTTCGACATCGCGCTGGGTGGCGGCGAGTTCTTTTTTGAGTTGCGCGACATCGGCCTTTTTCGCGCTGTCGAGCAAGCTTGCCGCATGGCGGTTCACACGATCACCGGCGCCGAGCGCCTTGCTGTAGCGCGTGAGGTCGGCGGCAAGCGTTTCGACCTTGTCGAGTTGCTCGGCCTGCACGACGAGGAAACCATTGGCGATCAGGAAGCCCAACTCGATGGCGAGGTCGGAGCGATCGAGCGGCATGCGATCGGGCATCGCACGCTCGGTCTCGACCAAGGGCAGCGGCATGAGAAACTGCAGCGTGTCGAACAATTTCGAAATCGATGGCGCGGTGAATTCATTCACGCCCAGTTCCTCGCGCATGTGTGCTTCGTCGAGCAGGTCGGCAGGAATTTCATTGGCCTCGGCGGCGGGCTTTTCGTCCGCGGGCGCTTCTTGCGCGTGAAGCGAAAGTGCGAATGCGGCCAAGATGGCAAGCGAGGGAACCAATCGATGGATCATGCGCGAGGATGGCACGCCCACCGCGAATCCGCAACTGGCAAAAAAACACCTCCCACACCGTTGCCGGCGTGGGAGGTTAGTTTCACCCTTGCGGATGGTGTTGATTGTTATGTGGACAGGTCAGCAGCCTCAGTAAGCGCCAAGGCCGCTTTTGCGACCAGCCTTGCCTTTTGGCGTTTTGACTGCTTTCACTGCCTTGCCTGACTTGCTGGCGTAGCTTGCCGGCTCTTCTCGCAACATCGGGTTGGTTCCGAAGTGTTCGGCGGCATCAAGCCACTGGCGCACTGCAAGACGCAGAACGGCAGATCGCGAGATAGCCATCTTGTTGGCGAGTTGATCGACACGCGCCTGAAGTTCGGCGGGCAATCGGACGGGTATTGGATCCATAGTCTTTTTGTACATCGGTTTCTAATTGTTGCGGTTTTTCGTCGGGGCATCAAGAATTCATTCAGTATTTGGCCTATCTACTAATATCTAATGTCTCTAGATATACAATGGTCAAAATTTATATACATGACAAGCGTATTCATTGCGTGACTTGACAGTAATATCCATGCCGCCGCTTGAAGGCATTGGAAGGTGCTAAATCCCTGTAAAAATAAGGCTTCCGGACGATTTGTCGCGATCCGAAATAGCGGGTGTTCCCTGCCTGCCGCTTGTGGATATACCGCGGACGCCCCAAAGGCGCTGCCGCGTTTTGCATGTCATATGCAATCACAGAGCCTCGATGGCAGCCATGATGCGTTTGGCGATTTGGTCGTAGTCGGCCTTTCCTTTGGCCGATTCCAGCTCCTGCGGTGTGAGCTGGATGGGCGGGCCGACGCTGACAGTGATGCGTGAGAACCGGATACGACCGGAGCCGCGAGGCAGGGCTTCGCGAGCGCCGCGGATGCGGACTGGCTGGATCGGCACACCGGACTTCGCGGCGATGAGTCCGATGCCGGGGGCAGCCTCGCCTATCGAGCCATCGAGCGTGCGCGATCCTTCGGGAAAGACCAGCACGCGGTGGCCTTCCTTGAGCTTGCGGATGATTGTCTTGAGGCTCGCCATATCGGGCCGATCTTGGTCGACGGGGATCGCATTCCAGCGCGCGTAGAGCCATTTGCCAAATCCGCGGAAGAGCGTCTTGCGAGCGAGATAGGTCATCTCGGTTTTGTACAAATTGCCGATGAGCGGTGGGTCGAGATAGCTTTGGTGATTCGATGCGACCAACACCGCACCTTCGGTGATGAGGTTTTCCTCGCCGATGACGCGCATGCCGAAGAGCGCGCGAAACGATGAGCCGAAGGACATCCAGCCGAGCCAGTAGAGCCAGTTCATGTTGGGAAATGTTTGTCAGTCACTCACGCCTTGAGCCCTTGATGCCGAAGAATTTCGATGGCGGCATCGACGGCACCATCAATCGTGAGGTTGGATGTGTCGAGGCGGGTGGCACCGGGTGCGACGACGAGCGGCGCGGTCTGACGCGAGCTGTCGGCAGCATCGCGGCTGGCGATCGAGTCGACTTCACCGGCGGCCTTGCGGCGCGCGGCGCGGATTTCTTCCGCGGCATCGATATAGATTTTGTAAGGCGTGTCGGGAAAAACGACCGAGCCGATGTCGCGACCTTCCATCACCACATTCGAGTGTTGGGTGAATCCGCGTTGGAGGCCGATGAGTGCTGCGCGCACTTCGGGGATGGCAGAAATCGCCGAGACATTTGCGTTCACCTTTTCGCTGCGGAGCGCATCGCCGGGGTCGATGCCGTCGATGGTGATGGTCGAGCTGATGCCATCGTGGCCGCACTCGATGTGGATGCGATGCAGCAGATTTGCCACTGCCTCGCTGTCGTGCGGATCGATGTGTTCGCCAAGCGCCTTCCATGTCACGGCGCGGTACATCGCGCCCGAGTTCACCATCACGAGCCCGAGCCTTTGTGCGAGCAGGCGTGCGACGGTGCTTTTGCCAGAGGCGGCGGGGCCGTCGATGGCGATGGCGAAATGATTGGAGTCGGGCGCGTTCACGAAGGGCGTGTGGTTGGCAGCATGAAATCGGCGGGCATGGTTTTTTCCCGGCGAATGGCATCGAGATGATGCGCGAATCCCGGGTAGGATGTGTTCACGCATTCGGTGTTGCGAATGATGGTTTCGCCCGAAGCGAAGAGACCGGCGATGGCAAAGGCCATGGCGATGCGGTGATCGCCGAAGCTGTCGATCTCAGCCGCGTGCAGTGGCGAGCCGCCGGTGATTTCCATGCCATCTTCGTACTCGGTGACATTGCCACCCATGGCGCGGAGGTTGTTGACGACGGTTGTAATGCGATCGGTTTCCTTCACGCGAAGTTCGCCGGCATTGCGGATGACCGTGGTGCCATCGGCAAGTGCGGCGGCAACGGCAAGCACCGGGATCTCATCGATGAGGTTGGGAATTTCGCTTTCGAAAATCGTCGTGCCCTTGAGCTTTGCGCCGTGGACCTCGATGTCGCCGATCGGTTCGCCGGCTGCTTGATGCGGCGTCTCGATGATGCGGGCGCCCATGCGGTTGAGTGCGGTGATGATGGCGGTGCGCGTTGGGTTGAGTCCGACATTGCGCAGGGTGAGTCGGGCGCCTGGCAGTGCGGCGGCGGCGACCAGCCAGAATGCCGCGCTGGAAATGTCGCCGGGCACGGTGAAATCGCAGGCCTGAGGAACTTGGCCACCGGTGAGCGAGATCGAGTCGCCGGCGTGGATCGTGTTGACGCGGAACGAGGCAAGCATGCGCTCGGTGTGGTCGCGCGTGGTGGCGGGTTGGATGACCGTGGTGGTGCCTTTGGCAAACATGCCGGCGAGCAGCACCGCGCTTTTCACCTGCGCGCTGGCGACCGGCATTTCATAAGTGATCGGGCTAAGCGTCGCCGGATGAATTCGCAGCGGCGCGCAGCCGGGTTTTTCGCCGAGCGTTTCAATGTGGGCACCCATCAGTGCGAGAGGGATGGTGATGCGTCCCATCGGGCGCGAGGAAAGCGAGGCGTCGCCAAACAATTCCGAAGTGAAAGTTTGTCCCGCGAGCAAACCCGCGAGCAGTCGCATGCCGGTGCCGGAGTTGCCGCAGTCGATCGGTTTGGCAGGGGCCTTGAGCTGCATCGATTGACCATGGATGCGCAAGTGCGTCGGGCCATAGCCGGCGAGTTCTTCGATCACCTTATATTCGGCGCCGAGCGCCTTCATCGCGTTGAGCGTGTTGAGGCAATCTTCGCTGGGAAGGAAATTGTGGATGGTGCAAGTGCCGTTGGAAAGGCCGCCAAGGATTGCGGCGCGGTGTGACATGCTCTTGTCGCCTGGCACGCTGAACTCCGCGTGGATTTTTGAAATGGATGT
>JBIKIK010000181.1:0-3569 GCA_044361655.1 Luteolibacter sp.
GTTCGTGGCCGATGAGGTTGAGCATCAGCCGGAAAAAAAAGCCGTCTTTAATCGAAGCGTTGCGCTGAAGGATTCGTGGGGCAAGCAGGCGGGCAGGTAAGAGTTGGTGCCGCGTCGCTCTATCGGAGCGGACCTTTGCGGAGAAAGGTCCCTGCCTATGAATATGCGGCTTCTTCATATTCCCCAATAACCAATCACGAATAACCAATCACTCTTCTTTTACCTTTTCCCACGCGGTTTCCATTTGCTCGGGGGTGGCGGATTCGAGGGTGAGGCCTTGGTGTTTGAGGTGTTGTTCCATGGCGGCGAAGCGGTGTTCGAACTTCGCGTTGGCGTTGGCCATGAGGAGTTCGGGGTCGGTGTTGCGGAAGCGGGCGAGGTTGACGACGGAGAAGAGCAGGTCGCCGAGTTCTTCGTCGATCTGTGTGGCGTTGCCGTGCGAGTGGGCGCTTTCGAGTTCGGCGAGTTCTTCGCGGATTTTGGCGATGATGCCATGTTCGTCGGGCCAGTCGAAGCCGACTTTGGCGGCTTTTTTCTGAAGCTTGGCGGCACGCAGGATAGCGGGCAGTCCTTTGCCGGTGCCGTGGAGGAAGGGTTTTTCCTCGTGGCCTTTTTCACCGCGTTTGATGGCATCCCATTGCTGAAGTACGGCATCCGTCGTAGTTGCGTCGCTTTGGGCGAAGACATGCGGGTGGCGGCGCACGAGTTTGTCGGAGATTCCGCGTGCGACATCGTCGAGCGTGTGGCGTCCGGCTTCCTCGGCGAGTTCGCTGTGGAAGATCACTTGCAGGAGCAGGTCGCCGAGTTCTTCCAGGAGGTGTTCGTGGTCCTCGCGCTGGATGGCGTCGATCGTTTCGTAGGCCTCTTCGATCAGGTTCGGGATGAGCGAGCTGTGCGTTTGCTCCGCATCCCAGGGGCAGCCACCGGGTGCGCGGAGGCGGTGCATGATGGCGCGGAGGCGGTCGATTTGCCGGTCATTCTCCGGGCAGTGGATCATTTCGGCATCGGTCATGAGTCGTTCGATCTTTGTTTGGCGGCGTCGTGTAGCACCTCGCGTTCGCGATCGGTGAGGCTTTGGAAACCTTGGAGTGAAATTTTGTCGAGGATGAGGTCGACCTCGGAATCCCTTTGGAGGTCGATGGTGGTGCGGGGTTGGATTTTTCTTTCGGCCGGATTGTTTCGGCGTGGTGTGCCGGAGGCATGGCGACCGGAGAGGAGTTGCGGCCAGCGCATGAGGATGGCGCCGATGATGGCCCCGCCGAGGTGGCCGGCTTCACCGCCTTCGTTGCCGCCGAGTTTGAGGATGATCGAGCCGGCGGAGATCGCGAGCAGGGCGATGGCGAGTTGGCGCATCGAGAGTTCGATCGGCGGAAAGAGCAATGAAACGCGCAGGTTCGGGGCGGTGATCGCAACGCCGATGAAGATCCCGTAGATGCCGGCCGAGGCACCGACGAGGATCGACTGCGAATCAGCGGGCACGACACCGGTCCATGTGAGCAGCGAGAAGAATACCGCACCACCGATGCCGCAGAGGAGGTAGAAAATCAAAAAGCGCGATGATCCCCACCAGCGTTCCATCCATGGGCCGAAGAAGAAGATGCCCAGCACGTTGAAGAGCAGGTGGCCGAGGCTGCCGTGGAGAAACTGGAAGCTGATGAAGCGCCAGACTTGCAAGTGCTGGACGGCGAATTCGATTGAGAACGCGCCCCAGTCGAGGAGTTTGGGAATTTTTTCGCCGTCGAGATTGGAATCGAGGACGAATGGGATGAGCAGGTAATCGAGCAAGAAGATCGCGATGTTGGAGGCCAGCAACCATTTCACCACGGGGGTGAGGTTGGAGAGGAATCCGCCTTGCGGTGAGCGGTGGTAGTCGCGATCGGCAATACCCATGGATCGGTTGATTGTTGTGTGAGTGTGAATGGATCCGTAATTCGGAAGTTGAAATGCGATCAAAGCAGATTTGACCACAGATTGCGCAGATTACACAGATGAAGAATAATCGCAAAAGATGTGCATCTGCGCGAGCTATCTTCTCTTTTTCTTCCGTTTAGAATTTAAGATTTAGGAAATCAGTGGTTGGAATGATCTTAATGATGTTTCGGCTTTAGATTTCGGGTTGAAGTTTCAGCTGCCGATCGGGTGCCAGACGGTTTTGGCTTCGGTGAAATCGCGCAGTTGCCATGCGCTGTCGAATGTGGCGTCGAACCAATCGGCGTTGGGAGCGGTGATGCGTACGCGTTTGACGCTGGCCGCCGCGCCTTGCTCGAGAGTTTTGGCAGTGTTTGGATCGACCGCCGCGGCGATCGCGCGGATGTGTTCGTGGGTGGCAAAGGTTGGCGCGAGTTCGGTGGCATCGCCAGTGAGGAGATTCACCACGCCGGCAGGGAGGTCGGAGGTCGCGAGCATTTCGCCGAGCAGGATCGACGGGTAGGCGTGGGATGATGAGGCAAGGGCCACGACCGAATTTCCGGCAGTGATCGAGTGGAGGATCAGCGTCATCAGTGCGAGCAGCGGATTTTTTTGCGGTGCGATGATGCCAACGATGCCGACTGGCTCGGTGATCGTGAAATTGAAATGCGAGGAGGCCACTGGATTTACCGTGCCGAGGACCTGCTCGTATTTGTCGGCCCAGCCGGCGAAGTGGACGATGCGATCGATCGTGGCGCGGACTTCATGTGCGGCGGATTTCGCATCGGCGTTGGTGAGGCTGATGGCCTCGGTCATTTCCGCGGAGCGTGCCTCAAGCATTTCGGCGATGCGATAAAGGATTTGCGCGCGGTTGTAGGGCGAGCGTTTTGACCATGCGGCGCCACCTTTTGCTGCGGCCTCCACCGCGTTGCGCAGGTCTTTTTTGGAGCAAAGTGGAATGTTGGCAAAGAAGGCGCCCGAGCGATCGTGGATCGCATTGACGCGTCCGCTTTCGGACCGGATGAAAGCGCCGCCCACGAAGCACTTTGGTGTTTTGGTCACTTTCATCAAAGTGGCGGGCGGCTGAGGCCTTTTGCTTTTAAGCGATGTGGCTTTGATAGGCCGAGGCATCCATCAGGCGTGCCGCGTCGGCGGGATCCTTGACGCGAAGTTTGAAGATCCAGCCTTTGCCGTAGGGGTCGGTGTTGACGAGCGAAGGGTCGGCTTCGACAGCGTCGTTGGCTTCGATCACTTCGCCGCCGATCGGCGCGTAGATGTCGGAGGCTGCCTTCACGGATTCCACCACCGCGGTCGGATCGCCGGCGTCGACCTTGCGGCCGAGTGCGGGGAGTTCGACAAAGACCACATCGGTGAGTTCGGCTTGGGCGTGATCGGAGATGCCCACGGTTGCGATGTCGCCTTCGAGGCGGATCCATTCGTGAGAGGCGCAGTAGCGGAGGTCGGCGGGGATGTTCATGGGAGGGTGGTGGTGCGTGGTGCCAGAATTTTGAAATCGGACTGGGATAGTTAAGCGGTGGGGGTGGGCCGGTAGAAAGGTTTTTTCACCACCTCGGCGGGGAATGTGCGTTCGCGGACTTGGATTTGGAGGCGTGTGCCGAGTTTTGAATATTCGGCGGGCAGGTATGCCATGCCGATGCCGA
>JBIKIK010000182.1:0-3563 GCA_044361655.1 Luteolibacter sp.
GACCTCATGCTTTCGCGCAACGAACTTCACTCGGCATCACAACGGCTCATGGAAGCCTTCGCGCTCGGCGAATACCTTGCGCCAGTCGCAACGCTGCCGATCGAAAAGAAAAGCCGCGTGGCCCGTTATTTCCGCGATCTCTACGAGCTCTATGGCACGCTGCAGGCGCGGGATTACACCAAGGCCCGCGAGCTAAGCGGCAAACTCAAGTCTGCAGCGAACGATTTTCCATCATCGAAGGTCGATAGCGTCATCGCCGCGTCCACGCTCGCGTCGGACCTTGCGATCGAGGATGCAAAAGCGCAATTGCTCGCGAGAGCCAGCGACAAGGCGGCGGAAAAAATCCGCGAGGCTACTGAAATTTGGCCCACCAATCCGAAGCTCGATGAATTCCGCAAGCTCGTGAACAACAGCAGCGGACTCGTCACCACCCGCAATGATTTCGACCGCCTTCTTGGCGAGAAAAACTTCCGCGAAATCGCCCGCCGCCAGTACGAAATCGCACCTGCGATCCAAGGCGACGCAACACGCGAGGACGCCTTTCGCCAAATCGTCGAAAACCTGACGAAGATCGAAACCGCGCTCGGCAAGGCCGCGGAGTTTGGCCGCGTCGGCCAGAACTGCGCCGCATGGGAACAACTCGCCGAACTGCGCGAGCAATTTCCCGATGACCCGAAGCTCGGCCGCGAACTCGAATTGCTCGCACCCAAGGTCGCCGATTTCACCCGCGCCCTCGACCGCGCGCGGCACTTCGAAAACCGCACGCCAAAGCAAATCGGCTCCGCACTCTCGTGGTACCTCAAAGCCCGCAGCATTCACCCGCAAAGCAAGTTTGCCGAACAGGGCGTGAAGACGCTCGTCGGGGAAATCCTGCCGGGGGACGCGGGCAAGCCTTGAATCCTTAAGCCATCGGCAGCCATCGGTGATTGCCATGGCGCGCGCGAAGTGCCATTGAAATGCCGCCTCGCGCATGCCGGGCTCAACTTGCACTTCCATGAAACCAACTCTCCTCGTCCTCGCCGCCGGAATGGGTAGCCGCTACGGTGGCCTCAAACAAATGGACCCGATGGGCCCGCATGGTGAAACCGTGCTCGACTATTCGGTCTTCGATGCCATCCGCTCGGGCTTCGGCCGCGTGGTTTTCATCATCCGCGAGGACTTCGCAGAGGCTTTCAAACAAGGCGTGGGCGCAAGATTCGCCGATCGCATCCAAGTCGACTATGTCTTTCAAAAACTCAGTGACCTGCCCGCCGGATTTTCGGTGCCCGAAGGCCGTGAAAAACCATGGGGCACCGCCCATGCGGTGCGCGCCGCACGCGATGCGGTGAAAGAGCCGTTTGCCGTGATCAATGCCGACGACTTCTACGGCCGCGATGCCTATGCTCGCGCAGCGGAATTTCTGATCAAGGAAGCCAACAATCCGGATGCGATGGCGATGGTGGGTTATCCGCTGGAAAACACGCTTTCGGATTACGGCACGGTCAATCGCGGCATCTGCAAACTCGATGCAAGCGGAGCGCTCGCGGAAGCCGAAGAGTATGTGAACATCGGCCGCGAGGATGATGGCCATGTCCGCGGCGTCGGCCTCAACGGCGAACGCCGGGTCATCCCCACAGACTCGCCAGTCTCGATGAATTTTTGGGCCTTCAACCCGGTCTTCTTCGCGCAGCTCGAAGAGGCTTTTGTGAAATTCATGACCGAGTCCGGCACGCAGCCGAAATCCGAGTGCTACATCCCCACGGTCGTCGATCAATTGATCCGCGAAGGCAAGGCCCGCTGCGCCGTGCTGCAAACCACCGGCTCATGGTTTGGCGTGACCTATCCCGACGACAAAGTCTTCGTGGTCGAGTCGATCCATAAGGCGATCGCCGCCGGCGAATACCCGGAAAAACTTTCCTAAGCGTCGCGGCATCATTTCGTTTCAACATTCACATCCATGAAAATTCTCGTCACCGGCGGCTCAGGTTTCATCGGCTCCCACATCGTCGAACACTACCAAGGCAAGGCCTCGGAAATCCGTGTGCTCGACAGCCTGCGCACCGGATATCGCAAGAACCTCGATGGGCTTGATTGCACTTTCATCGAAGGCTCGATCACCGATCGCGAGCTGGTGCGCAAGGCGGTCGAAGGAGTGGATCTGATTTTCCACATGGCCGCATTGGTCAGCGTGCCGGAGTCGATGTCGAAGCCATCCGAATGCGTCGACATCAATGTCCATGGTTTGCTCAATGTGCTCGAAGAAGCGTCCGCTGCCAAGGTGCGCAAGTTGGTCTTTGCCTCGTCGGCCGCGATCTACGGCGACAACCCGACCGTGCCAAAGATCGAGTCGATGCTGCCCGAGCCGAAGAGCCCCTACGCGATCACCAAGCTCGATGGCGAATACTACCTCGACATGTTCCGCCGCGAAGGCCGACTCGAGACGGCGGCGATCCGCTTCTTCAATGTCTTTGGCCCGCGTCAGGATCCGAAAGGCGCCTACGCCGCCGCTGTGCCGATCTTCATCGAAAAGGCCGTGAAGGGCGAGGACATCACGGTTTACGGCGATGGCGAGCAAACGCGCGATTTCATCTATGTGAAGGATATCGTCGGCGCGCTCACCTTTGCCGCCGAAACGGCCGGCGTCACGGGTGTCTTCAATGCTGGTTACGGTGGCCAAATCACGATCAACAAACTCGCGGGCGAAATCCTCGCCAAGGCGGGCACCAGCACTCGCGTGATCCATGCCGCAGAACGCGCAGGCGATGTGAAGCATTCACGCGCCAGCGCCGACAAGCTGCTCGCCGCCGGATGGAAGCCACGCTTCACCCTCGAAGAAGGCCTGGTCGCGACATTTGCATATTTCTCCAAGCGGTAGGGCGACGCGGAGAGGAAGAGAAGGTCATTGGTCAATAGTCATTGGTCATTGGGGAAGAAGATGAAGAAGCCACTTCTTCATTATGGCTGGGACTTGTAGTCCCAGTCTGTCCTTGGAACATTTTGTTCCAAATTCTGCAAAGCGAATGAATCCGCAGCTTCTTCCTGTGGCTGGAGCATCTTGCTCCAGGCCGTCTTTGGAGCGTCCCGCTCCAAGATCTGAAAAGCCCAAGAAGAAGCTACCTCTTCTCATTTCAACCTCTACCCATCTGCCTTTCGATAACCCCACCCATGCGGACATCGTCGCCGAAGCGCTCGAAGCTTGTTTCATCAAGCCGCAATGAATGTGGCAAACCCTTGCCCGCCAAGGCCGGCACCGGTCCGCCACACAGAATCGGCGCGGTGTAGACGACGACTTCATCGATCAAGCCCGCCTCAAACAATGCTGCGGAAAAACTCCCGCCCGCCTCAACCATCGCGCAAAGAATCCCCTGCTCGCGCACCAACTCGCGTAGCGCCGATTCCAAATCGGCGCCCGACCTCAGCAAGGTCCGCTCGCGCCATGCGTCGGTGAACAAGGGCGCGTCTTGTGGCAATGATGCCGGCTTTTCGGTGAACACCACGCGCCACGGCTGCGTGCGACCTTCGAGAAATTCCGGCACACGAATCGTCAGCGCCGGATGATCGCGGCGCACGGTTTCGCCGCTGGT
>JBIKIK010000183.1:0-3535 GCA_044361655.1 Luteolibacter sp.
CATCGGCACACTGGCGGGCGCAGGCGAAACACTGGAAAACATGATGTTTTCCAAGATCGATGCGGAATCGGTCGAAGGCAAAAAAGTGGTCTACAGCGCCACGCTACCGTCCGGCATCATAGCAAAAAAAATCTATTCGCTCAACGAAGGCAAAGAGGCAGGCGCACCCTACCTGATCGATCTCGAGCTGCGTTTTGAAAACCCGACGGGCATCGCGGTGAACCTGAGCCAATGGAGTCTCTTCCTCGGCGAGGCATCACCGCTCTACCATGCGGAAGTCCCGCAACAAACCGGCTATTTCTGGCGCGACAACGACACAATTCATTTCACCGATGGATCAAGCTTCAAAGGCGGCTGGTTCTCATCCGCCAAATCGATCGCCGGCAGCCAAACCAACACGCCAATCCAATTTGCGGGCGTGACCAACCAGTTTTTTGCCACCGTCATCCAACCGAAAGAAACCGCACTCACCTCGATGTGGGCAAGGTCATCGCAAGTCACATTGCCAAACGACCCGCGCCCGGTGACCTCGGTCAATGGAGGCCTTCGCCTGCCTGCACTGCAGCTCAACGCCGCATCGTCCGCATCACTCGGCTACCGCATCTTCATCGGCCCGAAGCACAACCCGATGCTGCGCGAGATGGACAACAGCTTCGGCCAAGGCTGGGGCGATGTGATGCAATACGGCTGGTTCTGGTGGGTCTCACGCCCGCTCAACTGGCTGCTCAACACCTTCCATCACATCATCAATAACATCTCACCGAAATGGGCGTGGGGCCTGGCCATCATCCTCCTCACCATCACCGTGCGCACCGCGATCTGGCCGCTTCACGCGAAATCGACCCACACGATGAAGCGCATGGCCAAGCTCCAACCAGAGATGGCGAAACTGAAGGAAAAATATGGTGACGATCCCAACAAGCTCAACACCGAGATGATGGGCCTTTATCGGAAGTTCGGCATCAATCCGCTTGGTGGATGCCTGCCGATGCTGATCCAAATTCCAATCTTCTTCGGTTTCTACCGCATGCTGCAATACGCCGTGGAGCTACGCGGTCAGGGGTTCCTTTGGGTCGACGACCTCTCGCAGCCCGACACCATCTGGCACTTCGCGGGCATTCCGCTGAACCTTCTGCCGATAGTGATGGCCATCACCAGCTTCCTGCAGATCCAGATGACTCCCAAGACGGGCGACAAGATGCAGCAGAGAATCATCATGCTGATGCCATTCATGTTTTTCTTCTTCTGTTACAACTTCGCGTCGGCACTCGCGTTGTACTGGACGACCCAGAACATTTTCTCCATCGGCCAAACATGGCTCATGAACAAGGTGCCCGAGCCCGAGCTCAAGCCGGTGAAGGGCGCTGGAAAGTCATGGGTGCAACGCATGGCCGAGCGCCAAGCCGAGATGCAAAAGCAACGCAACGGCATGCGCAATGTGACGCCCGATTCCCAGAAGAAGCGTACACCGCGCACCGGCGGTTGATCGCACGCGAACCGCCATCGAGCCATCATTGTGGATACCTGGAAGACCGCTGTTGAAACGACCCATCGCTGTCTCGATGCCGGGATCCGCGAATTCGTGATCTGCGCTGGGGCCCGCAATGCCACGCTCATCGAGGCGCTCGCTCGTGCGGAGTCAGCCGGAAAAGTGCGGCTTTGGCGGCACTTCGAAGAACGCAGCGCGGGGTTTTTTGCGCTGGGCCGCACGATGAAAACCGCCAAGCCCTGCGCGGTGGTTACCACCAGCGGCACGGCCGCGGCCGAGCTCTTGCCGGCAATCATCGAGGCGCATTACCAGTCACGCCCGCTGGTTGCCATCACTGCCGACCGACCGGAGGCATTCCGCCAATCGGGCGCACCTCAGGCAATCGTCCAGCCGGGGATTTTCAGCTACTATGCTCATCGTAATAAAATTGAGGAATGGGACGGCAAAGGCCCGCTTCACCTCAATCCTGAGCTCGGTGAGGACTTCAATCTCGGCGACGAAAATTTTGCGGATTCAACGCCTGCGGAGTTTGAGCCCGCGAAGGATCGACTCGATGTCGCGGCACTCGCTCGCTGGCTGCGCGACGACCTCTACCGCGGGCTTGTCGTGATGATTGGTAGCCTCGACCCCGAGGAGCACGAAGAGGTTTTCCATTTCTGCAGCGAGCTTGGTGCGCCAGTGGTCGCCGAGGCCACCAGCGGCTTGAGAGAAGCGCTGCAGGCATTGGCGATTCACGATGACGACCGCGTGTTGCGTTCCAACCCGCCGGGCAAGGTGCTGCGGCTTGGCGGCGTGCCGAGCGGACGCTTTTGGCGCGACCTTGAGGACCTTTCAGAGGTTTCCGTGTGGTCGGTTTGTCGCAATGGCTTGCCAGGACTTGCCCGAGCAAGCGAAGTCACACGCGGCCCGCTCAACCGCGTGATCCCGGCACTTGGATCAATCGAACCGGCCGAAGACGCGCTCGATCTGCTGCGTCATTCGTCTGCGCGCGCCACACGCATCGATGAGTTGCTCGAACGCTTTCCCGACAGCGAACCGGCACTGGTCCGCACCATTTCCAACTATGCATGCCTCGGCCGCGGGCTCTTCCTCGGCAACAGCCTGCCGATTCGCGAATGGAACTTCTTCGCGCAATGGGCACGCCCGATGCGCAACATCCGCGCGAACCGCGGCGCCAACGGCATCGATGGACAAATCAGCACCTGGCTCGGATGGACGGCCGACGATTCCGAAACATGGGCGCTCATCGGCGACCTCACCGCGCTCTACGATCTCGCCGCACCATTCGTGCTCGGTCAGATGAATCAAAATGGACTCGTGCTCGCAGTATTGCAAAATCATGGCGGCGGCATTTTCAAAAACCTGCCGCGCCTCGCATCGATGAGCCAGCGAGCAGCCGAGTGCATGACCAATCCGCATCAGGCGGAGCTCTCGGGCCTCGCCACACTCTGGGGCATGTCTCACCTGCAAGTCCGCTGCGCCGACGATCTTGATGCCTTCGATCCTGACTGCAAAGTGACCTTGCTTGAAGTCGTGCCCGACCCCGAACAAACCGCGCAGTTCTGGAAGGAATGGGCCACGATCAAACACTGATGGATGCCAGCGAAACAGCGAAGAAAAAGCACGCGGCATCGGGTGCGACATGGCTGATCCGTATTTCGGAAATTTTCGCCGATCATGAATCGGAAATCATTGCGGGTCTCGGCGCCCAATCGCTTCGCAAACTTGGCAGGGACTTTCATCTGATCCGAATCGAGCAGCCTGAAAGCATCCGCCATTCACCGCTCGCGCGTTACCTTCGCTGGAACATGCCGGTGTATCACAGCTGGCCGTGCAACCCGCGCGAAACCGATGGCTTCATCGAAAAAGCCGCGCAGGCATTGCTGCGAAAATTTGGCGAAAGCAAAGCACAGACGCTGATCTGCGGGCCGATCGATCCCGGCTCGCCAAAACGCTACGACCGCACCCTCGCCTCCAACCTGCGCGGACGCGCTCTGCAGTTGTTTCCGCGCGAGTGGTCGGAGATCAAAAATGCCGAACAACAAA
>JBIKIK010000184.1:0-3529 GCA_044361655.1 Luteolibacter sp.
GCCCCTGCGTATCGGTATGCATGGAACGCGATCCATTGGTTCGGACCAAACCGGACGGCTCGAAAGGCGCTACGCCACGGCGCCTCATTGTGGTCGTGCTGAACAATCCCGACCGTTTCTCACGCGCGCGCTCGCTCATCCGTCAAGGTTGGGCAGTCTACGATCCTTGGCTTTCCGCCGGCGCACCGGTGAAAGACAAGCGCAGGGAAATCATCAGCGTGCCGGATCCAAGCTAATGCCGCGAGCGATGCACTCGCCGCACAGGATAGGTTTCGAATTCTCACAACATCAAAGATCATGAAAATCGGAATTCTCAACAGCGGCGGCGATTGCCCCGGACTCAATGCAGTGATCCACGGCGTCGTCGGCGCGGCCGATCAACTCGGCTGGGAAGTGATCGGATTTCGCGACGGTTTCGAAGGTCTGATGCCACCGGGTGATTACTGCGTGCTCAAACCGGAGAACACGATCGACATTCTCAAGCTCGGCGGAACCATTCTCGGAAGCTCCAACAAAGGGCATTTTGCCGCAAAAATCGGCACGGGCGACATCGCCGAAGTGCCGGCGGAAATCGTCGCCAAAGCCAAACGCACGATGGACCAACTTGGCATCACCGCACTGGTGGTCGTCGGCGGCGATGGCTCGCTCACCACCGGTTTGCAACTTTACCGCGAAGGCTGGCCCATCGTCGGCGTGCCCAAGACCATCGACAATGATCTCGGCGCCACCGCCATGACTTTCGGTTTCAACAGCGCCGTGGAAACCGTCGTCGACAGCCTCGACCGCTTGCATACCACCGCCGCAAGCCACAAGCGCGTGATGGTGCTCGAGGTGATGGGACGGCATGCCGGATGGATCGCGCTTTGGGGCGGCATCGCCGGTGGCTCAAATGTGATTCTCTTGCCGGAGATTCCTTTCGACCTCGATAAAATTTCGGAGTTCATCAAGCAACGCGATGCCCAGGGCCAGCACAGCACCTTGGTCGTCGTGGCCGAAGGCGCAAACATGCCAAACGGAGGTGGAGTCGTCACACTCGATGCGAATTGCGGCGGCGAAGTACGCCTCGGTGGCATCGGCGAACAAGTCGCCAAAAGTTTGCAAAAAATCACCGGCAAAGAAACCCGCGCCTGCACACTCGGTCACCTTCAACGCGGCGGCGCACCCACCTCGCTCGACCGCATCCTCGGCGTGCGCTTCGGCGTGATGGCCGTAAAGCTCGCCGAGCAAGGTCAATTCGGACGCATGGTAAGCTATCAAACCTATCATGTCGGATCCGTGCCCATCGAAAAAGCCGTGCACCAACTCCGCCTCGTCGAACCCGAAGGCGAACTCGTCCAAGCCGCCCGGGCCATCGGCATCTGCTTCGGCAACTAGAGCACTTTGCTCAAAAGCAAAGGCTTCAGTCACATAGGCCCTTGAGATAATCCAAGCTGCGCTTGATGCACTCGAAAGGATCGCTGGGACAGGTATCCTGCTCGACGATGAACCATTGGCAGCCTGCTGCCTCGGCTGCAGTGAGGATTTCCGGGATGTTCAGATGTCCATGGCCGACCTCCGCGAAGATGCGCTCGCCCTTGGCCGTGACAGTGTAGTCTTTCACATGCAGCAGCGGCAGGCGTCCGGTGAGGCGGCGGCAGGCTTCGGCAGGATCACCACCTCCGGCCTGGACCCAATGGATGTCGAGTTCGGCTTGAAGATGCTCCGGCGAAGTGCGGGCAAAAATTTCATCCAGCACGGTGCGACCATCGCGTTGAAAATACTCGAGTGCATGGTTGTGATAACACAGCGTCATGTCGGCACGGCGCAACACGGCACCTGCGGCATCGAGGCCGGCGATCATCTTCTCCAACTGAGCGACATCCGACATTTCGACACCGGCGGGATAGGCATAAACCGCATGAGTGATGCCAAACTCTCCCAAACGATCCACCACCTGCTGCGGTTGATTCAAAATCATTTCCGTCGACTCGTGGCTGGAGCAAATTTGCAAACCGGCATCGCGAACGATTCTCGCCGCTTCCGCGGGAGGCAAACCTGCGGTTCCCGCAAGCTCGACGGCATGATAGCCGATTTCGCGCACATGCTTGATCGTTGTCGCGAAATCATCAGGGGTTTCGGTGAAGTCTCTCAGCGTGTAGAGCTGAACGGCGATTTGTTCGGTTGTCATATTGGGTCGATCAGCGGTATTTGGCCTCAAGCGTGCGACCTTGTTTGGCGCTCTGCACGGCGAGGTCGATGATGTGAATGGGACGGCGCGACCACTCGGGTGTGATGACGAGCTTTGTGCCTTTGGTGAGGTGATCGGCGATGTTTTGATAAAAGCAGTGCCATTCGTCGGGGCGGTGTCGGCCTTCCTCCAAGGTGAGTGACTGGCCGTTGCGCGAGCGCAATTGGTAGCCGCTGTTGTAGCCGTGGATGTCAGTAATGTAGCTGCCCTCGGTGCCCGTAATTTCGAGCGTGCCGGGCTTTTTGTTCGAATCGATCGCGCTGATCGTGAGTTGCATCCAAACGCCGTTGCGGAAACGGATGGTGGCGCTGGCCTCGTCCTCGATGGTGTCTTTTTTCCATTTTGTTTTCGGCGCCCAGTAGCCGGACTTGGCGAAGCCGCTCACCTCCACCACTTCGGAGTCGATGAGTTGCAGGCTGTATTCCAGCAAGTGTACGCCCCAATCGTAGAGGATTCCGCCGGAAATGCTGCGGCTGCCGCGCCACCAGTCGCCGGGCTGCGATCGCTCGCCCATGCGTGCCTCGATGCGCACGATCTCGCCAATGCACTTGTTTTTCTTGATTAGATCAATAGCGCTGAGAATGCATCCGTCCCAGTGCCGGTTGTGATAGGTCGAAAGCAGCACCCCGGATTTATTGGCGGCGGCAATCATGGCGTCGCACTCGGCGGTGGTGATGGCCAGCGGCTTTTCGCAAACCACATGGCGGCCGGCTTTGAGACATTGCAGCGCGAGCTTGGCGTGCGTGTTGTGTGGCGTGATGATCGTGATGAGGTTCACATCCGACTTGCGGAGCATTTCGGCGACCGTGGAGTAAGTCTGAATGCCGGGGAAATCGGTCTCGGCGACTTTCAATCGCTCGGCATCGACCTCGCAGACGGCCACCGGTGTCATGCCGGCCTTCTCCATTTCATTGAGATGACCCCGCCCCATGTTGAAAGCGCCGCCGTAGCCTATGACTCCGACGCGAATGTCTGATGCGTTTTTGTATTTTTTCATGATGTGTTGTTTGTTGAAAATCAAAGTGCGTTCCCTGCCCAGGGGATGCCGTTCAGGGACATTTGGAAAACGGCCGGATAACGATCAAACTCAGCGGGATCGTGCCCGAGTGCCGAGTAAAAAACGAGACCATTGCCCCAGTATTTTGTCCACAAGACAGGCATCGTGCAGGTGCCTTCCTCGAAGGTGTAATCCACGATTCGGAAAAACTGGCAAGCGCCGCCGGATGTGGAGTCTCTCGCCAGAAAACGTAAAATGTCGGTTTCCACCTTTCAGCGCCGTTGGAATGAAGCCATGGGAATCAC
>JBIKIK010000185.1:0-3520 GCA_044361655.1 Luteolibacter sp.
GGAAACACCGCGCGCACGCCGGCTTTTTTCACCGATTCGATCGTCTGGGCCTGCTGCTTGGGCGTGGTGTTTTGCTCCTTGTTGAGCCCCGCCACCGCGATGACTTCAAAACCAAATTCCTTGGCGAAATATCCGAAGGCATTGTGAGCAGTCACCAATTTGCGCTGATCCTTGGGCACCTTGGCCAACTCGTGGCGCGCCCAGTTTTTCAAATCGTCGAGCTTGCGACCATAGGCTTGGGCGTTGGCCAAATACTGATCCTTGCCCGCCGGATCTTTCGCCGCAAATTCCTGCGCCACGACCCGCGCCGCACGCCGCATGTGATCCACCCCATGCCACCAATGCGGGTCAATCGAGCCCGCCGCGTGATTCGGGCAACAGGTATAAACCGCATCCTTGCCCACCGCCAACGACGGAATCGTGCGGCCGACTTCCACGATCGTCACTCCGCCGAGCGCCGATTTCAGCCGATCCAAATACGACTCCAAATGCTTGCCGCCCGCCAACACCAGCACCGATTCGCGCATGGTTTTCAAATCCGCCGGACGCGGCTCAAAGCGATGTGGATTCCCACCCTCGCCGACGAGATCATAGACCTCCACCCGCTCGCCGCCCACCTGACGCGCCAAATCCGCCATCAGCGGATGCAGAGCCGAGACCCGCAAGGCCGCCGCCATGCCCGCCGGTGACGCCATCAGCGCCAAGGCCATCCATGCGATCCAATGTTTCATGCGGGAAACTTGATGCACCTTTTGGCCTTTTGCAAGCAAATTGCATCTAGCCGGGTTGGAGCACGCCAAATCCCTCGGGTTTGTCGTCCATAAAGTACACATCCCGGTTCGGCCGCGAGCCCGGCGTGTGGACATCGAGCATCACCAACTCCTCCTCCGCCGTCACAAACCCATGCGTGGTGCCCGGCGGCAATCGCAAAAAATCCCCCGCACGCAGCGGTCGCTCAATGCCATCGAGCAAGGCCAACCCGCTGCCGCTGATGACATAATAAAGCTCCTCTGCCACCAAATGATAACTCACCTGCGTGCGCTGATGCGGCGCTATGCGGATCCGATACGCGGTCGCAGCTCCTTCATCACTCTCAGCAATCAGCGTCTCAATGTCGTAAGGCCCAAGCTTCACTCTCGGCCCACCCGCCTCACCCACATGCAACATCCGAAGCTCCGAACTCATAACCTAACATAACACGGCATGCGGATGTTGAAAAGGCATGGAAAAAGAAATGTCGCGGAACCAGGCAGGGACACCTTTCCAAGGCATCCGCCGTGAAGATGATAATGCTTGAATGGCTTTTTCATTCGCACGCGGACCTTTGGGACAAAGGTCCCTGCCTTAAAGAAGTGGCTTCTTTCTCTTCCGCAATGTCGAATTCCCAATCTCCAATGTCTTTACACAGCCCTCTTCGCGGAATGCAAATTTCGGATAAGTTTCCTCTCTCTCGTCTGCATCCTTGCCACCTGTTTTCCGAATCTCCAAACTCCCGGGCATGTCAGAATCCGCAAGCACTCCGATGATGGCCCAGTACATGGCCATGCGGAAGTCGCTGCCGGCGGATGTGATTCTTTTCTACCGTCTCGGGGATTTCTACGAAATGTTCTTCGAGGATGCGAAGAGCGCCGCGCCGATATTGAATGTCGCGCTCACCAAGCGCGGCGGCACTCCGATGTGTGGCGTGCCTTATCATGCGGCGCAGGCCTACATCGCGCGCTTGCTCAAGGCCGGCAAGCGCGTGGCGATCGCCGAGCAAACTTCCAACCCGAAACCAGGCAAACTCGTCGAACGCGAAATCGCGCGCATTCTCTCACCGGGATCGATCGACGACCTCACCTTGCTCGATGACGAACGACCAAACTATCTCGCGGCAGTTTTCAGTCATGGGAAATCATGCGGCTTGGCATTGATCGACCACACAACCGGCGAATTCACGCTCTGCGAATTTTCCGAAATCAACCAGCTCACCGACGAACTCGCGCGTGTTTCTCCTTCCGAGTTGCTGGTGCCCGATCATCAAACTTCGCAATTCGGCGACTTGCCTAATGCGATTGCCTACGATGGCTACACCTTCCTCGCCGAACATGCCTCGCGCATGCTCAAGGAGCACTTCGCCGTGCATTCGCTCGATGGGTTCGGCTGCGCCGAAATGCCTGCGGCCGCCGGTGCCGCGGGCGCGACGCTGCATTACCTGATCCATCAGCTGCGCCGACCCTGCGATCATCTGCGCCACCCACGCGTGCGCGAAAACTCCGCGCATGTGCTCATCGATGCCGCCTCGCAACGCAACCTCGACCTCGTCGACTCGCGCTCGGGCCGCCAACACACGCTGCTCGGTGTGCTCGATCGCACCGCCACTCCCATGGGTGCCCGCCTGCTGCGCGACTGGATCCTGCATCCGCTGCGCGACATCGACACGCTCACCGCTCGCCAAGACACGATCGAGGCGTTTCTCAAAGAACCCTTCCTGCTCGCGAAATGCCGCGACTCGCTCAAGGGCATTCGCGACATCGAGCGCACCACCTCACGGCTCTCGCAAGGCTCGGGCAACGCGCGCGACCTGCAATCGCTCGGCATCTCGCTCACGCATGTCCCGGCATTGAAGGAGGATTTTTCATCACTCGGCATCACGCGTCACACGCATGCCGAACACCTCCACGATTTTTCCGATCTCACCACGCTGCTCGCATCCGCCCTCGCCGATGAGCCACCTGCCAATTTGCGCGATGGCGGCATCATCCGCGACGGCTGGTCGCCGGAGCTCGACGAACTTCGCAACGCCTCGCGCGGCGGCAAGGACTGGATCGCACGCCTGCAGGAAGACGAACGCAAACGTACCGGCATCGATTCGCTCAAGATCAAGTTCAACAATGTCTTTGGCTACTTCATCGAAATCACCACCAGCCACCTCGCCAAGGTGCCGGATGATTACACGCGCAAGCAAACGATGGCCAATGCCGAGCGCTACATCACCCCCGCGCTCAAGGAGATGGAAAACAAAGTGCTCGGCGCCGAAGAACGATCCAAGCAACTCGAAACCGAGCTCTTCGCGCAACTGCGCTCGCAGGTGGTGACGCATCTCCCGCGCATTCAGGAGACCGCCGCCGCGGTCGCGGAAGTCGATGTGCTCTGCGCACTCGCCGAGGTCGCACAAGTCCACCGTCACTGCCGCCCGCTGCTTGATGCGTCCAATGCGCTCTCGATCACCAATGGCCGCCACCCGGTGCTCGAACAAACGCTCACCGACGCGAAGTTTGTGCCAAACGACACCGAACTCGACCCGGAAAGCTCGCGCCTGCAAATCCTCACCGGCCCGAACATGGCGGGTAAATCGACTTATATCCGCCAGGTCGCGCTCATCGCCGTGATGGCACAAATCGGCGCGTTCGTGCCCGCCGATGCAACTACGATGGGCCTAGTAGATCGGATCTTCTGCCGCGTCGGCGCGTCCGATGACCTGTCGCGCGGTCAATCGACCTTCATGGTCGAGATGAGTGAAACGGCGCTGATCCTCAAT
>JBIKIK010000186.1:0-3518 GCA_044361655.1 Luteolibacter sp.
TGGCGACCAGTTGGTGGCGGTGATCAATGGTCGGCGCGAAACATTGCGCGTTTGCGGCATCGGGCTTTCGCCGGAGTTTGTGTTCGAGGCGCGGGCGGGCGAGACGCTGCCGGACCACAAGCGGTTCAGCGTCATGTGGATGAACTATCGCGCGCTTGCCGTGGCGTACGACATGGATGGCGCCTTCAACGATTTGTGTTTGGATCTCGCTCCGGGAGCTGAGGCGGCACCGGTGATTGCGGCGATCGATCGCTTGTTGGAAACTTATGGTGGCGGTGGCGCGCACACGCGGCGGGATCAGGCTTCGGCGCAACGGCTCGACGATGAACTGCGGGTCTTGCGCGCCTTGTCCTTTGCCTACCCGCTGGTGTTCATGAGTGTCGCTGCCTTCATGGTCAATGCGGTGCTTTCGCGCATCGTGAGGTTGCAGCGTGAGCAAATCGCGCAGCTCAAGGCACTGGGTTATTCATCGCGTCAGGTCGGTGTGCATTACCTCAAGTTTGTATTGGTGATCGGTGTGCTTGGGACATTGATTGGCGGGATCGGCGGAAGGGTTTTGGGCGAGCATTTGGTGGGGCTTTACACGATATTTTTCAAATTTCCCGAATTGTCATTCCGCATGGATCGCTCGGCCTTGGGCCTGTCGCTGGCGGTGAGCATGGGGGCATCGGTGCTGGGCGTGCTGACGGTCGTTTGGCAGGCGGTGAAGTTGCCGCCGGCCGAGGCGATGCGGCCCGAGCCACCGGCGGACTTCAAGCCCTCGCTTTTCGAGCGCATGGGGCTGACGCGATTTTTCAGTCCGGCCTTCCGCATGGCATTGCGCAACATCGAGCGCCGTCCGTGGCAGGCGGTTTTCACATGCTGTGGTCTTTCGCTTGCGACGGGCTTGATGGTGCTGCCGGGAGCGATGAGCGACAGCATTGATTATTTGCTCACCTTTCAGTGGAACAGCCAGCAACGGCAAGATGTTGCGGTGTTTTTGACCGATCCGACATCGACGCGCGGTTTGCATGACCTCGAGCATTTGCCCGGAGTGATCCGTGCCGAACCGATCCGCAGTGTGGCGGCGCGTCTGAAGTATGGTCATCGACAGCGGAAACTTGCGATCACTGGTATCCCGGCCGGTGCGGATCTGAATCGTTTGCTCAATGGCAATGACCAGCCGATCGTGCTGCCGGCGGAGGGCATGGTGATGTCGGAAAAACTTGCCGAGGTGCTTGGTGTGCGGGTGGGGGATGAGTTGCGCGTCGAGGTGCTTGAGGGCACGCGGCCATTTGTCGATGTGCCAGTGCGGGGTTTGGTGACCGACTATGCGGGCGTGGCGGCGTACATGGACATTGGTGCCTTGCGGCGCATGCTTAAGGAGGGCGATACGGTCAATGGCGCGTACATGGCGCTCGATCATGCGAAGTGGGATGATTTCATGCGCGAGCTTAAGGACACGCCGCAGGCGGCGGTGGTCATGGTCAAGCGCGATCAGCTTGCGGCATTTCGCGAGACGACCGGCCAGAGCATCGGGATCATTCGCAAGTTGTACTTTGTACTGGCGACGATTGTGGCCTTTGGGGTGGTGTACAACAGCTCGCGCATCGCGCTATCCGAGCGCAGTCGCGAGCTAGCGACGCTACGGGTGGTGGGTTTTCGCCTTTCGGAAGTGCGCGGCGTGTTGGTCGGCGAGCTCGCCTTGCTGGTGTGCATCGCGTTGCCGATCGGCTTGATGTTTGGCCGCGGCCTGGCGCTTTTGATCATGAAATCCTTCAGCACCGAGACCGTGAGGCTGCCGATTCTCATCAGCCCCGCATCGTATGCAATCGCGGTGATGGTGGTGCTGATTGCGGCGATTTCATCATTTGCGCTGGTCAGTCGCATGCTTTCGCAACTTGATCTCGTAGGTGTCTTGAAAGCACGCGACTGATCGTCCATCCTCACTGCCAAGCCGACATGTCATCCCCTTCATCATCAGATGCGAAATCCGCGGCCCCATGGGCGTCGGGTCCAGTGCCGGGCAGCCGGCATTTGCTGCGTCGATCCCTGCCCTGGTTGGTGCTCGCGTTGTTGGTGTCGCTGGTCGTGTGGGGTCTGTGGCCGAAGCCGGTGATGGTTGAAACCGGAGTGATCGCGCGGTCGCCTTTGACCGTGCGCGTTTCCGAAGAGGGTAAGACGCGCATCCGCAACCGCTATGTCGTGGCGACACCGGTGGGTGGAATGATGCAACGGGTGGTGATGAGGCCGGGCGATGAAGTGAAGGCGAATGAAACCGTCATCACGCGCATCGTGCCGCAGACCGCGCCGCTGATTGATCCACGGGCGCGCATCCAAGCGCAGGAGGCGGTGTCGATGCACAAGGCCAACCGCAAGCGCGCGGTCGAGTCGCAGGCGGCGCTGAAAATTGCGGCGGATCTCGCGGCGGTCGAGCGTGACCGCGCATTTGCGGTCAAGGAGCGCGGCGCGGTTTCGGCATTGGATTTGGATCGCGTCGAGGCCGAAGCCACGGCGAAAGCGGCGGAGTTGCGTGCGGCGGAGTTTGCCTTGCAAGTGATCGACCACGAACTCGCTCAGGCCTTGGCGGTGCTCGAGCAACCGGCGAGCGGCGCGACAGATCCCGTGGTGGAGATCAAATCACCGGTCACCGGCAAGGTGCTGACCGTGATGCAGGAGAGTGAAACCATGATGAGCCCGGGGCAGCCGATCATCGAGGTGGGTGATCCGGCGGACATTGAAATCGAGGCGGAGATTTTGTCGCGTGATGCGGTGACGATCGAAGCGGGCGATGAGGTGCTGATCGAGCAGTGGGGTGGGGCGGATGCCTTGAAGGGCAGGGTGCGACGTGTCGAGCCGGCGGCGTTCACCAAGGTCTCGGCCTTGGGTGTCGAAGAGCAACGGGTGATTGTGTTGATCGATCTGCAAGCGGCTGATGGCAAAGCCAAGGCATTGGGTGACCGCTTTCGTGTCGAGGTGCGCGTGGCGGTGTGGCATGCGGATGATGTGTTGGTTTCACCGGCAGGCGCATTGTTTCGCGAGGGAAACCAGTGGAAAACTTTTGTGATGCGCGATGGCCGGGCGCGATTGACGCCGGTGGAGGTCGGGTATTCCGACGGCAGGTTTTCGCAAATCATTTCGGGTCTCGCACTTGGCGACAAGGTACTGCTGCACCCGCCCGATACGGTGGTCGATGGCAGCGCGGTGAGCGAGCAGTGAGTGGATTGGGGTGGCCATGCGGCGGTGGATCATTAGGCTGGTTGCATGATTGGAATGGTACTGGGATCCGGCTTGGGGCCTTTGGCTGATGAAATAGAAGTCGATGCTGTATTCGGATTTGCGGAGGCCGGTATTCCCGAATCGTCAGTGCCGGGGCATTCGGGAAAATTTTTGCGCGGTCGTCTGGCTGGTGCAGAAGTGTTGGTGATGAAGGGACGCGTGCATTTGTACGAAGGGCATTCCGCGCAGGTCGTGACGGCGGGCGTGAGGTGGATGGCGCAGCAAGGTGTGAGCGGCTTGGTGCTGACGAATGCCGCGGG
>JBIKIK010000026.1:0-12067 GCA_044361655.1 Luteolibacter sp.
CGGGTAATTTTTTCGGCCATCACATCGCCAAGCTTGAAGCCAAGATTGTCGGCAAATTCGAACAACAAAATCGCGACATCGGCGATTTCCGAAGCGATTTCGTCGCGGTTGCGCTCGAGCCGGGCATCAATCTGCTCTGGCTGCTGCCACACGAAATGCTGCATCAACTCGCCCGCCTCCGCCGCGATCGCCACCGACAAATCCTTGGGATTGTGAAACTGGCGCCACTCACGGGCATCGACAAAATCTTGGATGCGCGCGGTCAATGAAGAGATCGAGTCGTTCATGGCCGGAGACTGGACTATGGCACCCGCGCCATGGAAGGTTTTTCATGCCCGAAGCCAACGCCGATACACAAAATTTCTCCCGCGTGATAAAATGACGCAACTTTTCCACCCTTGCGGGGTTGGATCAGGCGTTGCGATGAAAGCGAACAAAAATCAGCCCGAAGATGCATGGGAATCGGACCCCATCTGGAATCTACTCGACGCCGCGCCCGCGCCCAAGGCAAGTCCGCGCTTTACCGAAAACGCCCTTCGCGCGGCGCGCAACAGCTCGCCAAATGTTTCGTGGTGGGAATCGCTATTCGCCCCAGCCCCGCTGACCGGCCTAGGCACCGCCGCGGCCCTTGCTGCCCTGGCCATCGCATTTTTTCCTAGCTCGGACAACACACCCTTTCCCGACGATTCAGCGCTAAGCGCCGAAATCGAGGAAATCACCGACATGGAAAACCTCATCGCCTCAATCGACCACATCGATGAGCTCAGCGACTCGGAATTGATCGCCCTGATCGGGTACTGAACATCGATTTCAAAATTCTTCGCTCGCCATCCTTCACAAACGGCGACATCGCCCCCATGCTCGGTGGGTGAAACCTTTGCTCATCCTCGACCTCGACGGCACACTCGTCGACTCGCTCACGGGCATCGCCGCATCGCTCAACCACAGCCTTGCGGAGCACGATCAAGTGACCCATCCGCCATCCGCCGTACGCAACTTCGTCGGCGACGGTGTCGTGATGCTGGTGAAGCGCGCGCTCGGCGAAGCACATGAATCGACCCTCGCCGCCTCGGTCATCGATAGCTTCAAACAGCACTACGACGCCAATTGGCAAAGCGGCACCCATGCCTACGAAGGCATCACCGAGGCCCTCGAGGCACTCATCGAAGCCGGCTACCCATTGGCCGTGCTTTCCAACAAGCCCCACGCGTTCACCACCGCCATGACCGCTCGCGTTTTTCCAACGATCAAGTTCGCCGCCGTCCTTGGCCAACGCGATGGCATCCCTCACAAACCCGAACCGCAGGGCGCACTCGAAATCGCAAAATTGGCAGGCCGCGCACCGCAGGATTGCATCGTCATCGGAGATTCCACCATGGACCTTGAGACCGCTCGCCGCGCCGGCATGCGCGCCATCGCCGTGACATGGGGTTACCACGATCGCAATCGCCTCATTGAGGCAGGTGCCACCCACATGATCGATCATCCGAATCAACTCAACGCCGCATGCATCGCCTCGCGGCTTGATTCCAAAATCTAACGGGCAATAATCAGCAACAGTGAACACCTTCACCGCGCCACTCACACCGGATCAGGTCAAGACCCTGCGCCAGGTGCTGGAGCAAAACGGCTTTGAGTTTGTCGCCAAGGAGCACTCCCTCTTTTCCGCACGCAAGGCAAAGCTCAATGTCACGGCCTACGAAAAAGGACCGAAGGTGCTCGTCCAAGGAAAAGACACCGAGGACTTTGTCCGCTTCACCCTCGAGCCGGAGGTGCTCAAGGAAGCTCGCATCGGCTACGAAGAGGTGCTCGACCCGGATCATTTCTCCCCGCACTTCGGCATCGATGAGAGCGGCAAGGGAGATTACTTCGGCCCGCTCGTCATCGCGGGAGTCTACACCGACACCGCAATCACCCGTCACCTGATCGCCGCCGGGATCATGGACTCGAAGCGCATCACCGGCAGCGACCGCATCCGCAAACTCGCCGACATCATTCGTGCCACCCCAGGCTGCGCTTACGAAGTCGTGTCGATCGGCCCCGAGCGCTACAACGAGATGCACGCCTCGTTCAAAAACCTCAACCGCCTGCTGGCATGGGGCCACGCCCGCGTGATCGAAAAACTCTGCACCGCAAGGCCCGATTGCCCGCGCACGCTCAGCGACCAATTCGCCCGACCCGAGGTCCTCCAGCGCGCACTTCGCGAAAAAGGCCTCAAGATTCAACTCGACCAACGCACCAAAGGTGAGTCCGACACAGCCGTCGCCGCGGCCTCGATCCTCGCACGCGAACGCTTCGTCGACTGGATGGACAAAACCTCCGCCGCCGCAGGCGTGAAGCTTCCGCTGGGCGCCTCCGACAGCGTCATCAAGGCTGCCCGCGAACTCATCGCACGCCATGGCGCCGATGCTCTCGGCAAGGCCGCCAAACTTCATTTCCGCACAACCATCAAGGTCCTCGGCAAAGCCTCAAGCGGTCATCCGACCGAGAATGAGGAAGCGTCCTGAGCTTGGTCACGCGCTTTGACCCACACATGGCACCCGAATTGCTACACACCACGGCAGAACATCAAAACACTGCAAAAACAGCATATTTGTAGAGACAAGCCCTTTTCAAATTTGTAAACTTTGCGCCCCCTAACTTTCAAAGCCCATCGCCTTCAGCCCATGCCCACCATCACCAAACGAGAACTGGCCATCAAAATCACCGAACAACTCGGCACCGAAGGACACTCGCTCTCCCAACAGGATGTGCTGGAAGTCATCCAACGACTCATCATCGTCGTTGCCGATTCGCTGTCCGATGGTGACCAAGTGGTGATGCGCAATTTTGGAACCTTCCAAGTTCGCGAAACGAAAGCAAAAATCGGTCGCAATCCGAAGCAGCCAAGCAAAACCGTCAAGATCCCCGCCCGCGCAACTGTGAAGTTCAAGCCGGGCCTCAAACTCAAGGATCAGGTCGCCACAAGCCTCCGCGTGGTGCGCGAACGGAAAGTTTGATTCCTCCGCAATCATCATGCGTCAGATGCTTCAGGCCGTTTGCATCGCATTCGCATTTTCGATTATTCCCTGCTCATGCAGCTCCCACCCGTCGGGCTACGAGGGATAGATGACCAAGCCCCACATGGTGCGGGGCGAGTCGTATCAACCGATGAGCGTGAAGGTCCGCGGTCATTGATTCGAATTTTGAGGGATTTGCCATTCTCGAGGAACGATCAGGGCCTCACCACCACCCGCATCAAGATGCTCTCGGTCTGCGACGCAACCTATAAACGCAAGCACCGCTCGTGGTGGTCGTTCTGAAAACCGATCGCCGCACGCTCCGCCGCTTTCCGGGCTTGAACAATGCCAAGTCCCGCTCCATGACTCTCCCGCTGTCACGCATATAGCTCAACTGCTTTTCCACCCTATGGCCTCCTCTTCCGAAATCCGCGTTTTTGCCCCCGCCACCGTCGCCAATGTCGCCTGCGGCTACGATGTGCTCGGCTTTGCCATCGACTCACCCGGCGACGAAATCGTCGTGCGCCATTCAAACAAACCCGGACTCCAGATCACCAAGATCACCGGCGATGACGGCAAGCTGCCAAAAAATCCCGCGCAAAACACCGCCGGCGTCGCCGCACTCGATTTGCTCAAGCACCTCGGCATGACCGATCGCGGCATCGAAATGGAGATCCACAAGAAAATGCCTTTCGGCTCCGGTCTCGGATCCTCCTCGGCCTCCGCAGTCGCCGGCGCTTACGCGGTCAACAAACTCATCGGCGAACCTCTCAGCAAAAAACAACTGCTGCCCTTTGCCATGGCCGGCGAAGCTTCCGCCGACGGCGCATGGCATGCCGACAACGTCGCTCCCTGCCTGCTTGGCGGCATTGTCTTCATCCGCTCAAACGAAGAACTCGACTTCGCACAAATCGCTCCACCGAAAAACCTCTGGGCCGCTGTGGTGCACCCGGACATCGAGATCCTCACAAAGGTCGCCCGCGAAATTCTCCCCAAGGAAATCCCGCTCGAAAATGCCACCCAACAAATCGGCAACCTCGGCGGACTCCTCTGCGGCATCATCCAGGAAGATTACGGCCTCATCTCGCGCTCGATCCACGATGTGATCGCCGAGCCACGCCGCCAAAAACTCATTCCCGATTTCTACAAAGCCAAACGCGCTGCCCTCGCCGCCGGCGCACTCGGGTTTTCCATCTCCGGCGCAGGTCCCTCAGTGTTCGCCCTTTGCGAAGGCGAAGAAATCGCACGCAAGGTCGCCGATGCGATCAGCAAGGTGTTCTCCGCGATTCCGATCAACTGCCAAGCCTATGTGTCGCGGATCAATCCGCACGGCGTGCATGTGGTGACGTGAGAAAAGCGGTTATCAACGCACCGCAGCCTGATCACTTGCCCCAAGCATTGAGCAGTGTCCTTGCCATCACGCCCGGCGTCTCGGCCACAGCGATTCCACACTCGGCAAGAATGCGCTTTTTCGCCTGCGCGGTGTCCTCTTCACCACCGACGATCGCACCGGCATGACCCATGCGACGCCCCGGAGGCGCTGTCGCACCGGCAATGAATCCGGCAATCGGCTTCTTGCAGTTTTCCTTCGCCCAACGAGCAGCTTCCACCTCGGCATTGCCGCCAATCTCGCCGATCAAAATGATGGCTTCGGTCTCTGGGTCTTCGTTGAACATTTGAAGCACATCGAGGTGCGAGGTGCCGTTGATCGGATCACCGCCAATGCCCACGCAGGTGCTTTGACCGTAACCGAGCTGCGTCAACTGCCACACGGCTTCGTAGGTGAGAGTTCCTGAACGCGAAACCACACCGACATTGCCGCGCTTGTGAATGTATCCCGGTGCAATGCCAATGCGGCAACCGCCATGGCTTTTCTCACCGCGACCCGGCGTCACCAGTCCCGGGCAATTTGGCCCGACCAAACGCGACTTGGATCCGGTAAGCATCGCCTTGACCCGCATCATGTCCATCACGGGAATCCCCTCGGTAATGCACACAATCAAATCCACACCAGCGTCCGCCGCCTCGAGAATCGCATCAGCCGCAAAGGCTGGCGGCACGAAAATCGCCGATGCCGTGGCACCGGTTTCCTGCACCGCTTCGGACACGGTGTCGAAGATCGGTACGGTGTTTTCAAATTTCTGCCCACCCTTGCCCGGCGTGACGCCGCCCACCACCTTGGTGCCGTATTCGAGTGAAAGCTGCGTGTGGCGCGCTCCAAAGCTTCCGGTGATGCCTTGGATGAGCACCTTGGTGTTTTCGTCGATGAGAATGGACATGGTTGAAAGGAGTTTCGGTTGTTTGTGAAAATGAAATCAGGCAACGGCGGCGACAATCTTGACGGCACCGTCATCCATGCCGTCGGCGGAAACGATGTTGAGTCCCGATGCAGCGAGCGTGGCCTTGCCGGCCTCGACATTGTTGCCCTCGAGACGCACGACCAGCGGCAGTGAAAGCCCGGTCTCACGCGCAGCGGCTACCACGCCCTCAGCAACGATGTTGCAGTCCATGATGCCGCCGAAGATGTTGATGAAAATTCCGCGCACATTCGGATCACCGAGGATGATCTTGAAGGCCGCTGTCACTTGGTCCTTGGAAGCGCCACCGCCGACATCAAGGAAGTTCGCCGGATCTCCGCCATGGTGCTTGATGATGTCCATGGTCGCCATCGCGAGACCGGCACCATTCACAAGGCATGCAATGTTGCCATCTAGGCCGATGTAATTGAGATCGTGCGCGGCGGCCGCCACTTCGCGCGGGTCTTCCTCGTCGTGGTCGCGCATCGCGGAAATTTCCGGATGACGGTACAGCGCGTTGTCGTCGAAGTTGAATTTCGCATCGAGCGCGTAGACTTGGTTGTCGGTGGTCACCACCAGCGGGTTGATCTCGACCATCGAGCAATCGAGCGCAATGAAGAGCTTGTAGAGAGCATTGATCAGTTGGCTGAACTGCTTGGCGTGGGCTTGAAGGTCGAGCTTCTTGCACATCTTGCGCACCTGATAAGCCTGCAAGCCGCCGAGCGGATTGACATACTCGCGCAAAATTTTCTCCGGCGTGCGCTCGGCCACCTCTTCGATGTCCATGCCACCTTCGGTCGACACGATGATCACCGGCTTGCTGGTCTGGCGATCGACGAGAATCGCGAGGTAAAGTTCACGACTGATGTCCACCGATTCGGCGACCATCACCTTGCGCACCAGGCGGCCTTCGTCGCCGGTTTGTTTGGTGACGAGCACTTCGCCGAGCATCTTGCCCGCGACTTCCGCAGCCTTATCGGCCGACTCGACGAGATGAACCCCGCCCTTGAAGCCATTTTTGAAAACTCCCTTGCCGCGTCCGCCAGCATGCACCTGGGCCTTGACGACGAGGTTTTTGACTCCGAGCGCCGCTGCAGCGTCGCCCGCTTCCTTGGCACTCGATGCCGCAGCACCCTTCGGGCTGGGGACTCCAAATCGGTCAAAAAGCTCCTTGGCTTGGTATTCGTGAATGTTCATCGGCGGTCGTTTGGGAAAAGTGTTCGGCTTAAACCGCGCGAACCCTATTGCCCCCACGTCCGACAGGTCAAGGCATCCTCAACGAAATTTTCGAGCCGCTCAGCGGCCTGAATTTCCGATCATTTCCCGCAACCTCGCGTTGAATCCGCTGGCCTTCGCCAAGCCATCGAGATCGAGGTGCATGCGGTATCTCCAGTAGTAAGGCATGATCGCCGGCACATTGATCCGCTCAATATCGACATCCGAATTGCGCAGCTGCTCATCCATGCCGAGAAGATCCTGAAATGGGAAAATCGCCCACATCGCCGGCGAATGGAGATGCTGATCAATGATTTGCGCCGCAAGGTCGCCCGACAGATCCGTCGGCGGAAATGCCACCCCAAGCATCTTCCAAGCAAACTGACCGCTCACATGCATGTTCTCCCGCCACCATCCGCGCAACGTCGGCATGTCGTGAGTCGACGGGCTCACGACACTCAAGTATGGTGCCCATGCAGGGTTGGAGAACTCAGCATCGGAGGACTTCGGCATGCGCTGAATCTCGAGCGAAAGAATACCGAGCTCTCTCATGACTCCCGGCACACAAGCCGGCACCATTCCGAGATCCTCACCGCACAAGAGCATGCGGCTTGCCTTCCTCATCGCCGGCAATTTTTCGTAGCCGCGAGCCTGCCAGAAACCTTCCTGACGACGGTAAAAATAATCCACATACAAATCCTCGATGCGCCACTTGGCATCACCATCAAGCTCCTGATACGAACGCGTCATCTGCATCGAACAACGCGGGTGAAACTGCGTTCCATGCGAGCCGGGCACCTCGAGCAACAAGACCTCACTCGCACAATCCAACAAGCCCTGGCAAAGCCGCCGTTTCGCACCCTCATCGCCATCCTTCTTCGCCGCGAAATGATCGACGATCTTGCGTTGGGTCGAAACATGCTCCTTGAGCCGATAGACTCCGTACCCGCAATCGTCGAGATAGCCTTCTTTTGCCGCGCCCGTCTGATCGCCGAATCTCTCCCACAGGAAATGCTCGCGAATGTATGGCCTGCAATAACGCTCGTAATCGAACGCAATGCCACGCCCGCGGATCTCATCGATGTGTACAGGCATCGCCGGATCAAACCATCCCATGATGCCCTCAACCTGTTCGTAGGGCACCTGCCAGATCCGGAAAAAGCCGAGAATGTGATCGATGCGGTAAGCATCAAAATATCGGCTCAGTTGCTCGAAGCGCGAACGCCACCATGCGTAACCATCGCGGCGCATGACCTCCCAGTTGTAAGTCGGAAACCCCCAGTTTTGCCCCTTCACCGCAAAGGCGTCCGGCGGAGCCCCGGCCTGCGCGTCCATCTTGAACAAATGCGGCGCCGACCACGCGTCCACGGACTGACGGTCAATCCCGATCGGCAGATCCCCCTTCAGCGCGATCCCTTTGGCATGCAAATGCTCAACTGCATCCGAAAGCTGGCGATCAAGCTCGTATTGCAACCAGATGTGATACGAAACCTCCGGCCACTCGGCATGCGAAGCGACCGCGAGAGCATTGACCTTTTTCGCATCAAACACCGACCACTCGCCCCATTGCGAAAAGTCCGCCGTGCCGTAGTGATCGCGCTTGACGCAAAAAACCGCATAGGGAAGCACCCAGTGATGGTTTTCCTTGAGGAAATTTTTGAAACCCGCCGACGCGGTGATCGCCTTGGCATGCTTTTCAAATACCCGCTTGAGCAAGCGCGTCTTGGCCGCCATCACGCCTTCGTAATCGACTTGCGCAAGCGCATTCAACTTCCCACGAGCGTCCTTGAGCTCCTTCGCGAAATCCGCCGGCATGGCATAGCCGAGATCATCAAGTCGCAGATAAATCGGATGCAAAGCATAGACACTGATTGCCGAATAGGGATACGAATCGGTCCAATCATGCGACGAGGTGGTGTCGTTGATCGGCAAAATTTGAATGAGCTTGAGCCCAGTTTGCGATGCCCAATCAGCGAGCGGTTTGAGATCGGCAAATTCCCCGACACCCAATCCGTTTTCACTGCGCAAGGAAAACACCGGAATCGCCACCCCTGCCCCGCGGTAAAGCCCCGCCCCATCGCGACGGTAACCTTCGTCACTCACCGCCGTCCATTGGCTCTGCGCCAATGACCTCGGCTCAAGCGAGCGGTTCTCACCGGCCTCGAGCGACACGACCCGACCCGATTTCACATCGCAAAGCCCGTACTTGTACTCAATGCGCCAGTCGGTCGGCAGGTAAAGGTTCGCCTCCCAGTAGTTCGCCGCGACCTCCTTCATCGGCACCGCCTTGGCCCAGTCCCAATCACCGATTTCCCGCACCCCACCCAGGACGCAAGGCACCATGCCCTCGGGCACCGCCGCCATCCGCAGGCTGAATCCATGATTCGCCCCCTTCGGCACGGCTGCCGCCGCAAATGGCCCGCGAACCGGCAAAATCGCATCAAAACCCTTGGTCTCAAAGGCGTGATCCACCGTACCTGCCGAACACCAAGTATCCCTCCGCAACACGACATCATGCTTCGCAAAATCCACCTCCACCACCCGCGGCCCGTCCCACTCTTCCAACTCAACCCCATTCCCCTCCTGCCTCAGCTGATAAGAATACTCAACCCTCAGCGTGCCAGCCCCCGACAGATCAACGCAAATCTCCCACTGCAAGCCATTCAACCAGCGCATCGGCAGCACTTGCTCAACCCTCGCGGCGCCGGCTCCAAGGACGGCGGCATGCTTGAGCCAAAGCGATTGGCCAGGATCGGTACGGAAATTGACGCGGAAAACAATTCTCATGGCGGGTGCGGATGACTCAGGCTAATGTCGACAATTCGAAATCCGATGAAAATTTTTTGAACCAAATTTCCCAATGGATTCGTTTACATGCCGATACCTACCTGCTAAACACACACCATGATTCCTGAAATCTCCATCCTCTCGCAAATGGCCCCAGCCCCCGGCGGCTTCTCACCGCTCTACATGCTCATCATCGGCGTGACCATGGTCTCAAGCCTGCTCATCAGCGGCATGCTCAAGCGCCGCTTCAGCCAATACTCCCAAATCCCCATCAGCATGACCGGTGCCGAGGTGGCCGAGCTGATGCTACGCCAAAACGGCATCACCGATGTCCGCGTCATCAGCGTCGAAGGCCAACTCACCGACCACTACGACCCGATCAAAAAAACGGTCAACCTCAGCGAGCCAGTTTATCATGTGAACTCGATCGCCGCCGCCGCCGTCGCCGCCCACGAATGCGGCCACGCGATCCAACACCAGCAAGCCTACCACTGGCTCACCTTCCGCTCGAAAATGGTGCCTGCCGTCCAACTCTCGAGCAAGATCCTCAATTTCATCATGATCGCCGGTCTCGTCGGGGTCAGCCTCATGAACAACCCCACGATCCTCTGGACTTGGGTCGCCCTTTTCGCGGTCACCACGCTCTTCTCGATCGTGACCCTCCCGGTCGAGTTTGATGCCAGCAACCGCGCCCTCGCCTGGATGGAACGCAGCGGCATCTCCGCCAGCATCGAACACGAACGCGCCAAAAACGCGCTCTTCTGGGCCGCAATGACTTATGTGGCTGCCGCCGTCGGCTCGATCGCCCAGCTGCTCTACTTCCTCATGATGGCCCTCAACCGCCGCGAATAATCCGGCGCCTCGCCCATCCCAGCGCCCCTGCACCGTCCACGACTACGCGGATGCGGGGGGCTCTCGCGCCCTCCGGCGCTTGACTCCCCCCCGCCCGACTGCTTCACTGCGTGGGCAGACGATTGATATTCAACTTCTTTGAACCAATCGAAACCCACCGCCCTCAACTCGATTTTTCTCCCTCATGGACTGGTCCTCGCCCATCTGGTACGCCGCGTACATTCTCGTTCTCATCGGACTCGCCGGCTTCGGCTCTCACCGCCTTGCGATCGTTTTCCTCTACCTCAAGCACGCGCGCAACCATCCAAAGCCACAATCGTTTTTCAAAGAACTCCCGGTCGTCACGGTCCAGCTTCCGGTCTTCAATGAAATGCATGTGGTCGACCGCCTGCTTAACGCGGTCGCTGCGCTCGATTACCCGAAGGACAAACTGCAGATCCAACTTCTCGACGACTCGACCGACCAGACAGTCGACATCTGCCGCGATGGCATCGACCGCCTCAAGGCGCTCGGCTTTGATGCCGATCACATTCATCGCAGCGACCGCACCGGCTACAAGGCAGGCGCCCTCGAAAACGGCACCCGCATGGCAAAAGGCGATTTTCTGCTGATTCTCGACGCGGACTTCGTTCCCAATCCCGACCTGCTGCAAAAGACGATCCACTTTTTCAGCGATGAAAAAATTGGCCTGATCCAAACCCGCTGGGGTCACCTGAACCGCAGCTTCAATGTGCTCACCCGCATCCAGGCGATGTTCCTCGACGGCCATATGGAGCTCGAGCAAACAGCCCGCAACCGCTCCGGACGCTTCTTCACTTTCAACGGCACCGGCGGCATCTGGCGCAAGTCCTGCATCGCCGACGCCGGCGGTTGGGAGCACGACACGCTCACCGAGGACATGGACCTCAGCTACCGTGCCCAACTCAAAGGCTGGCGCTTCATTTTCCTCAACGATGTCGAAACTCCGGCCGAGCTGCCAATCGACATGGATGGCTTCAAAAGCCAGCAACACCGCTGGACGAAAGGCTCGATCCAAGTTTGCAAAAAAGTCCTGCCGGCGATCTGGCGCAGCGATGTTCCCTTCAGCGTGAAGGTCGAGGCCACCTTCCACCTGACCTCCAACTTTGCCTACCTGCTCCTCATCCTGCTTTGCTTCCTGATCTATCCGAACCAGCAATCGCAGCCGGATTTCGGAAAACTCACCTACTACATCATCAATGTGCCGATCTTCTTCTTCTCGTCGGTGTCGGTGATCGTCTTTTACCTCTTCTCACAAAAAGCCCTGCGCCCCGGCACCTGGTGGAAAGAAATTCCCTACCTCCCACTGCTGCTCGCCCTCGGCATCGGGATGTCGATCAGCAACGCCAAAGCCGTGATCGAAGCCATCTTCAATCACCAGACCGCCTTCGTTCGCACTCCAAAATACGGCATCAGCCAAAACAAGGCCACCGACTGGAAAAAAAGCAGCTACAAGGCGATAAAAACCCTCACGCCCTTCGTCGAGCTGCTCTTCGGTTTCTTCTTCCTCTTCATCGTCATCGAGGCCGCCATGAAGGGCAATGTCTCTTCCGCGATTCTCCTGCTGCCCTTCCCGATCGGATTTTTCTACACCTCGCTCTCATCGCTCTCACGCATGGTCTCCTCAGAGTCCGGGCAGACAGCAAGCGAAGTCGCGAAACGCAAATGATCCCCACCGCGTTGACATGAAAAAATTTCTCCAAGTCCCGGTCGCCATCATCGCGCTCGCGGCCGCGTGCTGCTTCTCGAGCTGCGGCACCGGAGGATTTGCAGGCATCGGCAAGGACAACCGCAACAAGATGATCGTCAGCGTCAAGGACCAGAAAATGCTGCTCGTCCGCGACGGGGTACCGGTGAAAAGTTACAAAATCTCAACTTCTAAATTCGGCTGCGGCGACC
>JBIKIK010000187.1:0-3492 GCA_044361655.1 Luteolibacter sp.
CGTCGCCATATCCCGCGCCTGGCAGCATGTCGGGGATCAGGTCGGTTGGCAAAATCAGGTATCCCAAGGCCCCGACGATCACACCGCGCGCCCATGCCGGCGTGTCGCGATCCTTGAGGCAATTGAAGAGCACCAGCGACGAAAACAGCGTCTTGCGTCCGGCGATCGCCACCATCCCCCGCAGCTTGCGCCAAAAGGTTACCGATGAAATCTCCTCGCCTGATGTCGGCTCATTACCCATGTGCCGAGACCATGCGACGGCATGCGCAAATTTCAAATGCGAATCGCACGATCTACCATTTTCCAATGACCGCCACTACCGCGATCGCCGTGCGTTCGCCGCGACGGATTCGCCCCTTGCCGATCACCACTTCGGGAAACACCGCTTCGAGGCATGATGAAACACCTTGCGGGTCCTCCATGAACGCACGCTCCGGAATACCGATCCACCCTTCGCAACGCCGGCCTCGCCATGGGTCGACATAGGCCACCGCAAATCCACGATCGCCGCGCTGCAGTTTGCATGGCATCCGCGTGAGCGTTACAAAATGACCTTCGATCACCGTCCACTGCGCGTTTTTTCCCTGTTCTTTTCGCAACGCGTAACGCCGCACGCTCAGCACCGGCGGAAAGCCTGCCGAGAGCGATTTGCGCATGAGCTTGTGGGCTTGCGCCAAAAGGTTTTCCGGCGAATCGCCCCCACCGCGAAACAGGATCTCTTTTTTCAGCGTCGGCAGATACGCTTTTCTCAGCACATCGTTTGCCATGTCGCGCAGGTCCTCGACCCCGACACCGCGCCTGTTCCAGCGGGGGCTCGCGTACACATGATTCGACGAACGCATGCCCACTTCGCGAATGATCCACGCCATGCGTTCCTTGTCGTTCGTGCCACCCATCACACTGAATGCGCGACGCCACTTTTCGCTGCCGGTGTGAAAAGAGTTCATCAACGCCGCAGGTCCGCAGGCATTGGATCCCACCAGCAACTGATCGACCGGTGCCGCGCCGCTGTTTGGCGCATGAACCCAACACGGGTCGGCACTTGCAACCAAGCAGCTCAGCAGAAGCAAAAGCTTAATTCGAACGACCTTGCCCATGGATCTCAATTCGACGGTCATTCGACGGTTTGATGTCGACCATTCCTCCCGAAACTTGCGCGCTCGATTCGATGCGCAAACCTCCGGTTGCCTCGTTCCAATCCTGATGCACCGGCACGCGCACTGTAGCGACCGCGTTGGGCGCGAGCGTGCTCAAATTGCTGGTGATGCTCATCCCTCCCACTGAAACTTTCACGGCGGTGTTGACCAACATTTCGGTGCCGCGGTTTTGCACCACCACCTCGACCTGGCCATTCGGATTCGACGCATCGGCCGCCAACACGCGCTGAGATGCGATCGCCGCATCATAAATCCCAAGCTCACCGCTCTGCAGCGCTCTTCCCACATCCGGCATGCCGCCACCAAGCTCATCGTCATTTCCCGGCGCACCACCATCATTCAAATTTGCCGACAGCAAATTGTAGGCCTGCCTCGCGGAAATATTCTTTTGCGACATCAGTGCCGCCACCGCACCCGAAACAATCGGCGCGCTGAACGATGTGCCCGACACCCGCGCCGCCTCGTTGCCACTCCACGCGGCATTCACTCCGTAGCCCGGCGCCGCTAGATCGACCGCCGATCCGGAGTTTGAAAAATCCAGATGCTCACCCGTTGCATCCACCGCTCCGACCGCGATCACCGATTCGTAGGCTGCCGGATAAGTCACGCGGTCGATGCCATTGTTGCCGACTGCCGCGACCAGCAGCACTCCGCGCTTGTCCGCATACGCGATCGCATCGCGCATGATCGCACTGTCGCCGAAGCTGCCCATCGAAATGTTGATGACCTTCGCTCCGGCATCGACCGCCTTCACGATCCCCTCCGCCAACAAAAAACTGTTGGAGTTCCCCGCATCGTCGGCGACGCGAATGGAAAAAATTTCCGCACTCGGTGCGACTCCGGGCGTCAACGCATCATCGCCCGCGATCAAAGAAGCCACCGCCGTGCCGTGGCCATTCCAATCGGCCAAATTTTCCGGCATCGCCACCAACTCAAGCGAGCGAATCTCACCGCGAAATGCCTCATGCACCGAGACCCCGGTATCGAGGACCGCCACCATCACCCCGCTGCCCCAAGCGGCGCGATCGCCATCGATGCCCAACCACTCGAGCACCCCGGCACCAAGCGCCACCGCACCCGATTGCACACCACCTTCGGGCAATCCGGGGATCACCACCGGAAAAACAAACGACTCGTTCTCCGAACCATCGAGCAGTCGTTCAAAATCCGCGCGGTCGACAAATCCAACCCGCAAGGCCCGCAGCACATCTAGCCGGGAAATGATCCGCAATTTTCCCGCTGCCCGCTCCAGAAAACGCGTCATGCCAGCCGCGTCCTTGAAAATAAGCACCCGCTCGCCCTCAAGCGCACCCAGTTCACTGGCGGCCCGATCCCCCACCGCGTCGCTGTTTCGTGGTGCCGCCTTCGTTTTGGGAAACCCCTCGCGCTCCGCCAATTCGGCAGGCTGCTTGCGCTCTGCCTGCACGGCGGGCTTGCGATCCAGCTCCGGCACGGCCGTGCGCGCCAGCCAATAACCAAGGCCGACACAAGCGACAAAGGCGATGACAAAGCCAAGTCGGCGCGCGTTCATGGGCCCAATAAACTCCCGAAACGCCCGATTGTCACGGCCCGGCCGTGCTCAAAAAGCCGTACCTGCATTTGGCCAAATGCGACAATTTGACCCGCCGGGGCCATCCGACCTTGCCAAAGGCCTGAAAGGATCTACCTTGCGCGCGCGAGCAGGATTTCGGCCTTCCGAGTCCCTGGTTCGGTAAGATGCTAGTGGCTTTTGGCTCCTCGGGGCCGCGAAAGACTTCGGCGGACTCCCGGAAAAAGGAATTCCAGCTCCACCCACACAGGCGGCGGCGCGAGCCGGCTGGCTCCCACCACTGAAGCTACTTCCCGCACACGGCTGCGGGGCTTCGCACGGCAACCATAAGCCGCGAGGTCGGACCCATCCCGGTCAGCACACGGTCCCTACAGCACCAGCGGATCCACCCGGATCCGACGCGCGCCGGACCGCCCGGAAAACAACAACTGACAACATGTCAAACGCAGAACAAGCATCCCACTCATCGGGAAAAAGCAGGCGCCGCCGCTCACGCGGAGGCAAAAACCGTGACAACCAATCCTCACACCGCGGCGATCGCGGCTCCCGTTCCCCCAGATCGGGTCGCTCCGAGGAGTTTCGACTCCAATCGCCCCGCCCACCCCGCGGCAAAAAACCGCTCACCTGGTGGCAAAAGCTCCTGAAGCTCGTCGGCCTCTACAAAGAGCCCGCACGCCCTCAGCGCAAAAAGGAAACCGCCAAACCCCACGGCGAACCCAAAGCCGCCAAGTCCAACACCCGCAACGCACGCTCCGCCGAGGGCTCGGCCAAAACCGGCGAAGGTCA
>JBIKIK010000045.1:0-9345 GCA_044361655.1 Luteolibacter sp.
AGGTACGGCTCATAAACATTTCCTGCCGTCACCGTCGCACCGCGAGCCAACAACGGCGCGCACCAGTTCTTCGACGCATTGCCAAGCTGCTCGGCGCTGAACGAATGCAAATGCACCGCCACCGCGCCGCGACGGAACTTGAAACGCGGATTCAACAAAGCCCCGCTCACATGCCAGTCATACCAACCGAAATACACCGCCGCCTCGTTCATCGGGTAATTTCGCGGCAGCGTTTCATTGAAGCGATCGACCATCGTCGGCATACCCACGCCGTCGCATGATTTCACCACCGTCTCAAGCCACTGATCCCCCTGCGGAAACTTGTTGGCAATGTCCACATACGCCATGCCCCACAGGCCGGTTTTTTCCACCTCCACCGCATCTTTGATCATGCGATCGCAAATGCCGTAAGACGAGGCATCAATGCGCGAGGTCAGCATCAAAAACGGCATGTCGACCTGACTCCACGATTTGTCCGATCGGTAAAACTTGTTGGCCAAGCCACCATCCAGCGGCAGGCCCTCGATGCCGATCATCGCCAGCTCGGAGTCCACCGCCGCATCATCGCGACCGAGGAACGGATTGGCTTCCTTGCCGGTCGAATTGACTGCAGGTTTTTCTGAAGCCTTGTCTGCCGGAGGCGCGGGCTTCGGCGTTGGTTGGATCCGCAAAGGCACACCGCGCATCGTCACCAGCACACGGATCTTGTTGCTGCGCGGCATGATCAAGCCCTCGCGATCACGCCCTCTCTGCCACCAACCACGACGATCAAACTCCGCACGCAAAGGTTCAGCGATCTTAGCATCGTAATCCGCCCGCGAAATGTCGGGCACCTGCGGCATGTCGAGGCCGATGAGGTTTTCCTCAGGGATCCCACGCGCGCGACGGTAAATTTCCGCAAGCTTGGCCGAGTCGGGAATCGCGGAGTTGTAGAGCACCGCCACGCCATCGACCGCCGGTGTCGCCACCGCCAGCAGATTCATTGCTGCAAACGCGCCGGCAAGCACCCCCAAGCATCTCATGCCACGCACCATGAGCCCTCGATCCCACCGATGCAAGCACCCGCAACTCATAGCCCGATTCGCAAGCCATCCCACGCCACACGCACGCCATCGGGTAGCGAGCCATCCAGCGCAGCATGCTCGTTTTCATGACCCAAATGCGTAAGCCATGCCTCACCCACCCCGCTGCGCTCGACCGCATCCAATGCCTCGGCCAACGAAAAATGCGTCGGGTGATCCCCCGGCCTCAAGGCATCGACAACCAACACATCCGCTCCTCGAATCAAATCATAAGTATCGCTCGGGATCCGTTTCACATCGGGCATATAAGCCAGACTCCGCGCACCGGGATATTCAAACAGATACCCCACGGTCTCGAGCGCCGCATGCTCGACCGGCAAGGGCGTAATCCGCAAATCACCGATCACAAATGGCCCGTCGATCACTCTCGCATCGGGCCTCACATAGCCGCGGTAACGGTTGTCTTCGGAAAATGCCCAGCCATACATCTGCTTGAGCGCGCTCAAACATTCCTCGGTGGCATGCAAGGGCAATGGCTCATCACGCCGCCAACAAAAGGCCCGCAACTCATCAAAGCCCGCGACATGATCCAAGTGCGCATGAGTGTAAACAATCGCATCAATTTCCCGAATGCCCTCACGCAAGGCCTGCATGCGAAGGTCAGGCCCGGAATCCACCAACACCGTCGTGCCGCCCGCACGCACCAAGACCGATGACCTCAGCCGGCGATTGCGCGGATCCTCCGAAATGCAAACCGCGCAGCCACAACCAATCACCGGTACCCCCACGGATGTCCCCGTGCCAAGAAATGTGAATGAAACACCCGCCACAGCCGTCATTCTACACGCCACCCCATGGCAAGCAACCATCGGGAAGACCAAAGCCCCCCAACGGATGAAATTCGCAACCATGCGATTTTTCCGCTTGCGACACGCAATTTCCAATCCGACTCTCATAGTGTTCAAATGATTACCAAAATGTTTTCAGCCACGCTCCGCGGCATCGATGCCGTGGAGGTCGAAGTCGAGGTCAACGCCCGCGGCGCCGACAAACCGCAAGTCATCATCGTCGGCCTGCCCGATGCCGCCGTTCGCGAGTCATCCCAACGCGTGACCTCCGCGATCGGCGCCTCGGCGCTGTTTCTCGATGATGGCGTGAAAACCGTGAACCTCGCACCCGCCGATTTGAAAAAGGAAGGCCCCTCTTTCGATCTGCCCATCGCGTTGGCGATGATCGCCGCCAGCCGCACCAAGCCATTCAATGCCGACGACTGCTGCGTGGTTGGCGAACTCGGCCTCGATGGCGCGGTCCGCCCGGTGAAGGGAGTCCTCTCGATCGCACTCGAAGCAAAACGCCGCGGCCGCCACCGCCTGCTCGTGCCCGAGGCCAACGCCCCCGAAGCGGCAGTGATCGATGGCATCGAGGTCTATCCGATCCGCTCACTCCGCGACGCATGGGAGTTTCTCGAAAACAACATCGTCATCCCACCCTTCAAGCTCGACCGCCGCGCATTCTTCAGTTCGCAAAAATCCTACGACCTCGATTTCGAAGAAGTGAAAGGCCAGCACCATGTGAAACGCGCCCTCGAAGTCGCCGCAGCCGGCGGACACAACCTGCTCATGATCGGCCCACCGGGCACCGGCAAGTCGATGCTCGCAAAACGCATTCCCACGATCATGCCGGGCATGACCGAACACGAAGCAATCGAGACCACCCGCATCCACTCGATCGCCGGCACGCTCGATCCGATGAAGTCGTTTCTCACGATCCGCCCCTTTCGCTCGCCGCATCACACGATCTCCGATGCCGGCCTGCTCGGCGGCGGCACCAATCCCGGACCCGGCGAAGTCTCGCTCGCCCATCACGGATTGCTCTTTCTCGACGAACTCCCGGAGTTCCGCCGCCAAACCCTCGAAGTGCTACGCCAACCGCTCGAAGACGGCGATGTCACGATCTCCCGCGCCGCCGGATCCCTCACCTTCCCCGCACGCTTCATGCTCGTCGCCGCGATGAACCCCTGCCCCTGCGGATTTTACGGCGACCCGAAACGCGAATGTCGTTGCTCCTCGCGCCAAATCGAAAACTACCGCCAACGCATCTCCGGCCCGCTCCTCGATCGCATCGATCTGCATGTCGAAGTCCCGCTCGTCGATTTCAAAGACCTCTCATCATCCGAAGCCGGCGGCGAAAACTCCGCCACCATCCGCGAACGGGTCACCCAGGCACGCCTCATCCAAGCCGAACGCTTCCGCAAAGACCGCAACACCACCAACGCCGCAATGAACCCGCGCCAAATGAAAATCCACTGCAAAACCAACGCCGAAGCCAACGCCTACCTTGAACACGCCATGCAGGAAATGAACTTCTCCGCCCGCGCCCACGACCGCATTCTCAAAGTCGCCCGCACCCTCTCCGACCTCGCCGGTTCCCCCGACATCCGCCCCAACGACATCCTCGAAGCCATCCAATACCGCTCGCTGGATCGGAAACTTTTCGCCTGATCGAAAGAGCCCTCAAAAAAGCTAAAAATCACATCATCCCGAAGGTCGTACAAAGTACGACATTGACCCCCATGAATTTCCTCGTATGTTTTTGCCACTGACCTTTGAGGAAGACCCCGTTTTCACCAAAAAAGCACTACGCCTGATCGGTGATGATGGCATCTTCGCAATCCAGATGTTTTTGTACGATCGACCGGACGCAGGGGAAATCATTCCCGGCTCGGGTGGTTGCCGAAAACTTCGCTGGGCTGCAAAAGGCCACGGAAAACGAGGAGGATCTCGTGTCATCTATTATTGGATCACCGAGGATAACCGAATCCTGTTGCTTGATATTTACGCCAAAAACGAATGCGAAAATCCCAGCCCCAATCGCATCAGGGAATTAAAACGCAAGAAACCATGAAAACCAAAATTTCTACCAAAAGCACCGGTCGCCGTCTCACCAAACAACCGATTCAGGCCGAATCCTTAAAACAAAGGAAAAATGCGCTGGAGCGCGGCGACCGAGCACCATCGAGGGCCTTTCGAATTTTCAAAAGAGCCGATGGCAGCCTTTCCCGCGTCGCGCTCAATCCGGAATCCCAACGCCGCAAAGCAGCCAACGCATGGAAGTCCATGCCAGAGGTTGCAAAGGCGCGTCACACCCTCGGCCTCACCCAGGAATCCTTTGCCGAATTGCTGGGAATCGGCATCAACACCTTGCGCAGCTGGGAACAAAACAAGCGCCAACCCTCGGGCGCCGCACGGACGCTGATCCATATCGCTCTCAAGCACCCCGAAGTCCTGCAAGAAGCCATCGCATGAGCTTATCAGTTCCGTCTTCCCCTCGGTAGGGCGATGCGGCCTCGCAGCGCCGACTCTTTCAGAAAGAAAGATTTACCGCCAAGCCGCAAAGGTCGCTAAGGAACGCAGAGAGGGAAGAGTTATTGGTTATTGGTTATTGGGGAAGAATAAGAACAAACCACCTCTTCATGTGGCTGGGACTTGCAGTCCCAGTCCGTCCTTGGAACATCCTGTTCCAAGTTTTGCTCCGGTAGGGCGATGCGGCCTCGCAGCGCCGACTCTTCCCGTTGCTGGAGCATCTTGCTCCAGGCCGTCCATGGAGCGTCCCGCTCCATGTTTCGAGCAGTGGATGACTACGCCACTTCTTTTCTTCTGTCTCCCATCGGTTCATCAGCGAAATCAGTGGTCAAATATCCGGAATGAATGATGCGAAAGAAAAGCATGGCACTTGGAAAGCGCCGCCACGATTGAAGAGGTGTCCCGCAAGATGCGTGACACAGCCAGCGAGACGCTGGCGCTCCCCCATGAGGAAGCCGCCTATTCATTCTCTTCTCTTGAAACTGAACACTTGAATCTTGAAACTTTTTTCGATGTTCGATGTTCAAATCCCCCTCTACCCCAATAACTAATAACCAATAACCTCTAACTCTTCACCCCTCCCGCCCTTCTTCCTTCACCCGAATGTACTTGCGGAAGATCAGCAAGGCCATCGGCGCAATCAGCACCATCAGGCCGATGATGAGCCACATCATGCCAGGATCACGCGGACCTTCCTCAGGACAATATTTGGCGAGCAAGCCACCGAATGCCGCACCAGTGATGAGCTTGCCAATGAGCAAGGGCACATAGGACAGCGAGGCGTAGGAAGCCTCCTGACCCTTCGGCGCGATCGATGCGGCATACTCGTAAACGCGCGGCGAATAAAACGCTTCGCCGACCGAGAACAAAACCTGCCACAGCACGATCATCACATAATACGGATGCACCACACCCTTGAGCTCCATGTAGCCGTTGCCAATGACCTTCCCCAGCCAGCCATCAGCCATGCCTTGGAAAGCGGTTGTCGGCAGTGCCATGAAGACAAATGAACACGCGGTGATGAAACCACCCAAGATCACCATCGAATAAGCGGAATACTTGCGGGTCAAGACCCCAACCACCGGCGCCAGCATCAAAATGAGAATGCCATTGATCGCATTGAAGCGCCCAATCCGCGCGTCCGGCCCAAACTCCTGCAACGCAAATGGCGGCAACACATAGTCCATCACATTGAAGACCACCTTCAGGAGGCCGATCATGCCAAGAAACATCAACAAGCGGTAAAACCCAGCCTGTTTCACCAAGCCCGCAAACAACCCGACGATTTCACCGCAGGCATGCGACACGCTGCCGGCCACCGTCCGCTTCACCGCATCGGCCTCGATTTCCTTCTCACTGCGTCCAAGCAGCAGGATCAGCGGAAACATCAAGCACTCGATCGCAAAGCTCACCAGCAACAGCACACGGTAATCGCTCAAGCGGGCATTCGTCAGCGGCAATTGGACACCACCACCAGCCTGCAGGGACTCGCGCACACCATCGAAGATGAAATACGCGACCATGAATCCGAGATTCATCAACGCGTAAAAAAGCGAGAATGCCACCGACCGCTGGCTCGGCGCCGAATAACGCCGCAAGGCCGCCACCAACACTGGCGTGCACAAGGCCTCACCCAGCGCCAACGGCAACAAACCGCACACCAAGGCAACCCATGGCTCGGTCGAAACCACCATCACCAATCGCGTCACCACACAAAAACTCACACCGATCAACAGCGTCCGCCGCAAGCCCAAGGCATCGGTGATCGATCCGGCAATCAGCGTCATCAGCGACATCACGATCGACCACCCGGCGATCAGCGCGAGCGCGCTCTCCTTGCTCAAGCCCATGTCGTTGGCAAGCCACAGCACCAAAGTGATGTTTAAAATCTTGTACGCGGTGACGCTCAGAAACTTGAGCCCGAAAGTGAATCCCACCTCCTTCGGCGCGCCCTTGAGTTGCAACAAGGCAAACAGGCTCACGCCAAAAATCGACAAACCGATCGCCACCGCTGGCACCAATCCGAGATTCAATTTCCCCTGCGCAAGGTAGCCGACCAGACCGCTCACCAACAAAAGCCCAAGCATTCGCACGGTCATACCCCACCACGAAACCGTCGACTCATTGATAGGTTTGTCCATTGGTCAGGATCAGAAAATTTGGAAGATCATCCAGAGCTCAATGCCCTTCACCCTTGGCCATGAGTTCGGCCTCTTCCTCATGCGAGTGGATCAGAAGGTTCACCTGCACCCCTTCGCGCTCGGCGGCGATCTTGAGCACATTGCGGATGGCCGACGCGGTGAAGCCATTGCGGCCAATGAGCATCGCAACATCCGACTTGGCCAGCACCAGCTTGAAGCGAACCTTCTTCGGGGCGATTTCCGCCACTTTCAACTGCGCTTGGCCGGGCTCATCGATGAGCTTGACGGCCACATATTGCAGGAAATTCCTAAGTCTTTCGGTGGACGGTTCCATGCCGCCTAACATGCACGCCATCGGGCCCGACGCAAGCCCGCGTTGCAGCGGCGCTCAAACGCGCGGAATCGCAGCTCGACGCTTGCCAGCGGCCGCAGCGCCCTCCATCTTCCCGCGCATGTCACGCAAGCACCGCATCACCATTCTCGCAGGGGACGGCATCGGCCCGGAAGTCATGAACGGAGCAATCCGCATCCTCGATGCCGCCGAGGCGAAATTCGGCTTCACAGTCGAGCGCAGCGAACACCTCGTCGGCGGTGCCGCGATCGATGCCACCGGCCACCCGCTGCCACCCGAAACCCTCAAAGCCTGCGAGCAAGCGAATGCGATTCTCTTCGGATCGGTCGGCGGACCAAAATGGGAAAACCTCCCGCCCGACATCCAACCCGAACGCGGCGCGCTCCTCCCGCTGCGCAAGCACTTCGGCCTCTTCGCCAACCTCCGCCCCGGCGTTTGCCTTCCCGCCCTCACTCACGCATCCCCGGTGAAGCAGGAACTCATCGCCGAAGGCTTCGATGTCCTCTGCGTGCGCGAGCTCACCGGCGGCATCTATTTCGGTTCGCCGAAAGGTCGCCACGAAGAAAACGGCGAGCCCGTCGCGCTCGACACGATGATTTACAAAAAGAGCGAGATCGAGCGCATCGCCCGCGTCGCATTCACCGCCGCGATGGGCCGCAAGAAACAATTGCTCTCGGTCGACAAAGCCAATGTGCTCGCCTCCTCGGTGCTGTGGCGCGAGACGGTGATCGAAATCGCCCGCGAGTTTCCCGAAGTGCAACTCTCGCACATGTATGTCGACAATGCCGCCATGCAATTGATCCGCCGTCCCGGATCCTTCGATGTGCTGGTGACCGAAAACCTCTTCGGCGACATCCTCTCGGATGAAATGGCAATGATCTCCGGCTCGCTCGGCATGCTGCCCTCGGCCTCGCTCGGCCGCCAAGGCGACAACGGACTCTACTTCGGCATGTACGAACCCTCCGGCGGATCAGCTCCCGACATCGCAGGCCAAGGCATTGCCAACCCGATCGCACAAGTGCTCTCGCTTGCCATGCTGCTGCGCTTCTCGCTCGGCGAAATCTCAGCCGCCAAAGCGATCGAAAACGCCGTGGCAAAAACCATCGCCGATGGATTCCGCACCGGCGACATCGCCACCGGTCGAGATGGCGAAACGAAGGTCGGCACCCAAGCGATGATCGAAGCAATCCTCGCACGCTTCTAATCGCGCGAAATCTTCGCTCAACGCTTGGTCAACGCGGCTGCGTAGAACCCGTCGAATCCATCACGGGCAGGTGAAATCACGCGCTCGTCGATGAGCTCGTATCCGCCGCCGGCAAGGATCGAATCCACCGCCGCGCGGTTCTCGGATGGCAAAATCGAACAGGTGGCATACACCAATCGGCCACCGGGCTTGAGCATCGCGGGGTAGCTTGCGAGCAACTCTTTCTGAATCGATCTCACCCGCTCAAGCTGCGCGGGCTTAAGCCGCCATTTGAGATCGGGCTGACGCCTCAATGTTCCCAGTCCTGAGCATGGCGCATCGATCAACAAACGATCGGCCACTTCCGCAAAATCGACAGGCGTGGTTTCGATGATCTCCTTGCCCTTTACGCACGAAGCCCCAGCCCGTTTCGCGCGGCGCTCAAGTTCGGAAAGTTTTTTCGCATCGACATCCATGCCAAACACCCGTCCCTCGTTGCCCATCAGCGCAGCCAAATGCAGAGCCTTGCCACCCGCACCCGAACACGCGTCGATGACTCGCTCTCCAGCCTGCGCAGCAAGCATCGGCGCGATCATTTGCGACCCAGCATCCTGAATCTCCACGCGCCCATCAAACCTCAATGGCTTCGGCAGCGACTTGCCACGCGCCAACACCAAGGCATCAGGCAAACCCTCGACGACCGCGGCCTCGACCGCCTGCGATGCCAGCCACCCAATCGCCTCGTCGCGCGTGGTCTTGAGCGTGTTGACCCGCAAATACACCGGCGCGCGTTGGTTGAGCGCGGCGATTTCCTGATCCCATGTATCGCCAAGCTCGTCGACGCCCAAGACATCTAGCCAATCGGGAATCGACTCTCGAATCGCCCGCGGCTGATCGGCAAGCTGCGTCTCACGCAGCGCCATTTCCTCCGGGCTCACGCCTTTGAATTTCCACCACTCGGGAATCTCATAACCCATCCGCCGCCACTGCGCCGCGCACATGGCATCGGTCTCCTCGCTGTCCGCGACAAACCCCAAAGCACGCCGCCAACGCACCACCTCGAATGCAGTCTCAGCAATGAATCCACGATCACGCTTGCCCCACTTGGGATTGTTCTCAAAGGCCTCGGCCAGCGAGTGGTCCAAGACGCGGTGCTCCTTGAAAACCAGCTTGATGGTTTCCGCAGCGGCTTCGGCAAGAATGCGGTGCATTTTCATGAAACGACACCCTTCCCGAAAACATGCGACATGGCAATGGAAACGGATCAATCGTCAAAACGGATCAT
>JBIKIK010000231.1:0-2547 GCA_044361655.1 Luteolibacter sp.
CCGGAACCTCATCTAGAAAACCGGATGGACGGCAGATGATGTCACCACTGTATGATTTGGGATTCATCATCGGATAAGTGAGATACAGCTCATCCTCGGCCCTTGTCAGCGCGACATAAAACAAGCGCCGCTCTTCCTCAAGCATTGCATCGTCGTCGGAATCCAAGACCTTTCCGATCGGGAAATACCCATCCGCAAGCCACACGAGGAAAACAACTTTCCACTCAAGCCCCTTGGCCTGATGAATCGATGAAAGCGTCACTCGTTCCTCGTCGGGCTGATTGCGATCACTCGTCGGCTCACCATCGACGGCTCCCATCAGCGATAGCTGCGCGAGAAAATCCACCACATCATCAAAGCCGGATCCATACTCGCTCAGCTGCTCGATGTCCGCGCGACGGCTCTCGGAGTTGTCGTAGGTGGCAGTGAGGTAGTCCTCATAAACGCCTTCGAGAATGCTGAACACCATCGCGCTCGGTTTGGCGAAATTCGCGCCCGTCGACAGTTCGTCGAGCGTGTAGCAAAGCTGTTCCCAATGCTTGGCTGCCTTTTTGGGAACCTTGAACGCGAGCAAGACCTCCGACCACTTTGCCGGCGTCTCATCGCGCTGCGACCAACCGGAGGCCAACCATTGATGCCACAATTTCGCCGCTGCCACCGGACCACATCCAGGCATGAGCGAAACCATCCGCAAAAAGCTCACCTCATCACGGCGGTTCACCACAAAGCGCATGAATGCCGAAATGTCCTTGATGTGTGCCTGTTCGAAAAATCTCAGGCCGCTCGTGATATTGAACGGAATGCCACGCGCGGTCAGCTCCATCTGGATTTCCAAACTCTGGTAATGCGCGCGGTACAGCACCACCATTTCCTCCAGCGCAATGCCCTCGCCATCCCGCAACTCAAGCATCCGTTGCGCCACAAAGGCCGCCTGCGATGCGGGATCTGGTAATGCCACCAAGGCTGGCTTCAAGCCCGCACCACCGCGCGAAGCACGCAAGTCTTTCTCAAACCTGCCGGTGTTCGCGCGGATCGCGGCGTTCGAAAGTTCCAAAATCTCCGGCACACTGCGATAGTTGGTATCAATCGTGAAAACCTCCGCGCCTGCATAGCGCTGCGGAAATCCCAGAATCAACGACATGTCCGCACCACGCCACGAATAAATCGACTGCGCGTCATCCCCCACCGCCATCAGGCTGTTGGCATCGCCCACCAGCAAATCAATCATCCTCGATTGCACCCGGTTGGTGTCCTGGTACTCATCGACAAGGATGTGACTGAACCTCTTTCGATACACTTCCAGCACGTCGGGGTGCTCTTCAAAGAGCCTCACAAGCAACACCAGCAAATCATCGAAGTCCATCGAGTTGGTCTCGAGCTTGCGCTTGATGTATGCCTGTCGGACTTTTTCCAACTCATCGATCCAGTCGTAAAAGTACGCATAGCGGTCAGCCACGATTTCCTCGAGCGGAGTCTCGGTGTTTTCCACGAGGCTGAACATCGATGCGAGCACATCGGCCTTGGGAAAGCGGCGCTGGCGGGTGTCGATCTCACACGCGGCTACAATCGATGACAGCATCGATTTCTGGTCATCGCGGTCCATGATCGAAAACGACGGCGTGAAACCAAGGTCTGCGGCATGTCGCCGCAAAATCCGCCCGCCAATCGAATGGAATGTCCCCGCCCAAAGCGCCGACACATCCTGCGGCACAAGTTCTCTCACCCGCTCGGCCATTTCTCGCGCGGCCTTGTTGGTGAAGGTCAGCAAAAGAATGCGCCTCACATCGATGCCGCGATCGACTAACCATGCCACGCGATAAGTCAGCGTGCGCGTCTTGCCGGATCCCGCGCCGGCGATGACCAGCGCCTTGCCATCACCCGCCGACACCGCGCGGTACTGCTCGGCATTCAATGCCTTGCGGTAGTCTATGCCCGAGGCATTTCCACCCGTCGCTCTGTGCAGCTTGTATTCGCGCGCCATCGGCCCACAGCCTGACACCGCCCGCGCCGGCAATCAACCCGACAAAGCCGTACTTCGGAAAAATCAGATGTCCCAATCCTTGCGCTCGAGCTTGTCGGCCTCCTCGATCAGCTCACCGGCATCCACACGCTTGGTGAACGCGAGGAAACTGGCAAACTCCTGCCTCACCACCGGCAGCAGGAAATACACACCAATCAGGTTCGGAATGCTCATCGCAAACAATGCGGCGTCCGAGAAGTCAGTCGCATTTGCCATCGATGCCGAAGAACCAACAATGATCACAAGGCAGAACACCACACGATAGATCCATGCGGCAAAATCGCGCTTGCCGAAAATGTACTGCCACGCCTGAAGACCGTAGTAACTCCATGTGATCAGCGTCGAAAACGCAAACAGGAACACGCAGGCAAACAGGATGTACTTGAAGGCCACATGCACGGTCTCGAAAGCCAGCGAGGTCATCTCAATGCCGAACTTCGTGCCATCGCCGGAGACCTGACCCAACACATACGAATGCCCGTGAATCGCATACGCCGCAGTGTCGCCGTCGAACTTCATGGTCACGC
>JBIKIK010000188.1:0-3427 GCA_044361655.1 Luteolibacter sp.
ATCGCAGCTTGTTTGGCAGCGGATTTCCCCATCCGAGGCGATCGCAGGAGGTGATCATGCGGGCGAGGTGTCGGTCGAGCAGGGCGGGTGAGCCGTCGATGGCGAGGATCGTTTCGAAGAGTCCGAGCCCGTGGGTGAGGCCGCGGTCGGTGGGGCTCATGGGCAGGAAATCGGCATCGTGCCATTCGTTTTCGCGCCAGTATCGGGTCATCGACTCGGATGTTGCGTGATTGGTCGGCGCATGTAAACTCGGGATCGTCGTGCTTGCCATCGCAGGGGGATGCATCAAATTCCGCGTGTGAGATTGCAGATTTTTTTCAGCGGCGCGGTGGTGATCGGCCTTGGGTTGTTCGCGATCCGTGTGCTTGAGCGCAGCGAAGCGTTGGGATTTTTGCACGGGGCGCTGACGCTTGGTGGCGGCTTACTGATTTGCGGATTGTTTGCCCTCAAGTCGCAATGGCACGGCATCATTGGGGCCGGTGTCTTAGCTTTGTTGGGTGCGGGCCGGGGCTTGGGAAATTTTCCGCACCTGCTCGATGTGCTTAGCGGGAAGGTAGATCGAGGGGTGGCTCCGCTGATTGAGTTGGGGGTGACTCTGGTTTGTCTGGTGTTGTTGTTGCGGGTGCTGGCGGCGTTGAACCGGGAGAGGTTGAGGCGGATGTTGGAGAAGGATTGATCGGAGCCGGGTAGCCTGGTGGAGTATCGATCGTTGTGGTCGGTGTGGGTGCTTTCGGCAGCGTGTCCTCCCATCCGTGCAAGCTCGCGGAGCTGCCACCGATTTCTTGGAGCAATTCGTGGCAGCGTTGGCGCCATGTTTCGTAATTGGGAGCTTTGCGGTCGGGATCGCAGCTGCCGGGGAAAACGACATAGCTCACCTTCAGGTCCGAGACCGGGCGGCTGTAGGGGGAAGCGTTTGCGTTCAGTTCGCGGGCGACACGGAGTGAGGCCTCGCCGACCTTGAAGGTGGGTCCGGCATCGCCGACGATGGAGGGATAAATTTTGTCGTTATGAACGATCACCGCGTAGTCGCCTGCCTTTGGAGCGAAGGGGTCGTTGTCGCGGATGATGTTGACTGGGATCACGATGAAGGGGTCGTGCTCGGCGATGAGGAAACTGCGGTTCTTCATGTCCTCGATGCCGCGTTTCAAATAGGCGATGCGATCGCGTAGCCATGATTTGCGATCGGCGGGTGTGGTGGATGCGGCGAGTTCTTTTTCGGCGCCAGTGATGCGATTTTGCCAACCGATGATCATCGGGTTCGGTGTCTGACCTTGTTTCCTCCATGCGAAGCTGGTGAAGGGCTGGTAGTGGGTGGAATTGACGATTTTGTCGGGCATTTGAGCCAGACGGTCGCCGTCGGATCCGTCAGAGACCACATCCATTTCCGCCTGCATGAAGAAGACCGGTCTGCCTGTGTGGCTGCGGAAATGGAGGATCGTTTCGCAGTCGTAGAAATTGTGTTTGCTGAGAATTTCGCTTAACAGGGTCGCGTCGCGGCGGATGCGGGTGATCTTGTTGTCGTAGAGTGTGTGGAACCATTTCGAGACCTCTGCCTTTTCGAGCAGAGCGGGCAGGCCTGGGAGAAGGGTTGGGAGGTTCGGGCTTGTTATAATCAGTTCGGGAAGGGTGGTGGCGGGACTGGGGCGCTTGAGGCTGAGCTGGTAGAATGCCGAGTAGCTTTCCGGCTGTTCGCGTTCGAAAGAAGAGATCGTGCCGGGGTCGATTTTGACTTCGGTTTTGAACGGAATGCCGTTGCGGAGCTTGCGGACATCGGTGATGGCGCCGGCAGCGGGCGTTTTTGGGGTCAGCTCGGCTTTGATTTTTTTGATTTCCTCGGCGGATTTCTTTTCGATTTCGTCGCTGCGTTTTTTTAGTTCGGCTTCCATCTCGGCCCGCAATTTGGTTTCGACCTCCGAATGATTGGTTGTGTCGCGGATGGCGGGCGTGGCCTTACTTTCTTTTTTGGCAGGTGCCTTGAGTCCGAATGCGGCGATCAGGCCGCCCGCGATGAAGGCGGCGGCGCAGAGGCTCGCGCCTTGGATCCAAGAAATATTTTTACCCTTGATGGAGAACATCTGCCGCAAGTTTAGCGGCTTCGGTGGACACTTCAACCCCGAGCAGGTGGGAAATCAGGCTTTGTCGGTGGCTGCGCCAAATTTTTCATTTCGCTGAAACTCGGTCATGACAAACCCGCTCCGCCGCCTACACTGGGGCCGTGAGCTATCAGGTTTTTGCCCGAAAATACCGTCCCCGGACCTTTGACGATGTGTTGGGTCAGGATCATGTGGTGGTGACCCTCCGCAATGCGATCCAGCAGAACCGCCTGGCGCATGCCTATATGTTTGTCGGGCCGAGGGGTACGGGAAAGACCTCGACCGCGCGGATTTTTGCCAAGGCCTTGAATTGCACCAGTGGGCCGAAGGTGGATTTCGATCCCAACGAGGATGTTTGTGTCGAGATTGCCGAGGGGCGTTCGTTGGATGTACTGGAGATCGACGGTGCCTCAAACAATGGCGTCGAGCAGGTACGCGAGCTGCGTGATTCGGTGAAATTTGCGCCGAGTCGGGGTCAGTTTCGGATCTATTACATCGACGAGGTCCACATGCTTTCGAATGCGGCATTCAATGCCTTGCTCAAGACGCTCGAAGAGCCGCCGCCGCATGTGAAATTCATATTTGCGACGACCGAGGCGCACAAAATTTTGCCGACGATTCTTTCGCGGTGTCAGCGTTTCGATCTGCGGCCGATCCCGACGCAGTTGATTGCCGATCACTTGCTGCACATTGCGGGCAAGGAGGGTATTGATCTTGATCAGGCGGCCGCGTGGGCGATCGCCAAGGGGGCGGATGGCGGCATGCGTGACGCGCAGTCGATGCTCGACCAGCTTGTGGCGTTCTGCGGTGACCGGATCGTTGAGGAAAATGTGCTCGATGTTTTTGGGTTCACCTCGCGTGAGAAAGTTGCGAATCTCACCACTGCCTTGTTGTCGCGCGACACGCCGACCGCTTTGTCGTTGATCCAAAAAGAATCCGAGAGTGGTCGCGATCTTTCGCAACTGTTGGGCGAGCTGATCGGATGCCTGCGTGCCTTGCTCGTGGCGAAGTTGGATCCTGCGGCCGACGGCGAGGGGATTCCTGCCGAACTTTGGCAGGCCTTGTTGGCTGCGAGTGCGTCTTATGAGTCCGATCGCATTCTGGCGGCGATCGATGTCTTTGCCGAGACCGAAAGTCGGATGAAATGGGCGACCAACAAGCGCCTGCATTTTGAACTTGGTGTCATCAAGTCGATCCAATCGCTGGGAGAATTTCGCATCACCGATGTCATCAAGGTCCTCAACAAAGGGATCAGTGAAGGTGGTGAAGATTTTTCCGCTCCGGTGGAGGTGGCTACGCCAGCGCCGGCACCAGCGCCGAAGCTTGCAGAGGTC
>JBIKIK010000189.1:0-3406 GCA_044361655.1 Luteolibacter sp.
TCGAAATCCTGTGGGCGAAATACCAAGGGACGAAGAAATAGGGAGCGAGCGCAGAACCTGCCACCGATCCGTCTGCGCACCATCACTCCCACTCGATGCTCGCCGGTGGCTTGGTCGAGATGTCGTAGAGCACACGGTTGATTCCCTTCACTTCGTTGAGGATGCGGTGGCTGGTCTCGCGCAGCAATTGCGGCGGAAGCTCAACCCAGTCGGCAGTCATGGCATCCTCAGACACCACCGCACGCAGTGAGATCGCCCACTCGTAGCTGCGCTCGTCGCCCTTGACCCCGACGGTTTTCACGGGGATCAGGCCGGCATAGGCCTGCCACACGCGTTCGTACCAACCGTGCTCCTTAAGCTTGCCGATGAAGATGGCATCGCACTCGCGAATGATACGCAGACGATCCTCGGTGATCACGCCCGGGCAGCGCACTGCAAGACCCGGACCTGGAAACGGATGACGATGCAAAATGTCGTGCGGAATTCCCAAGGAAGCACCGAGCGCACGGACCTCATCCTTGAAGAGCTCCGCAAGCGGCTCGAGCACCTTGCCCTCTGCCTGCAATTCAAGAATGCGGTCAACGCGGTTGTGGTGGGTCTTGATCTTCGAGGCCTTCGATCGCGCGTTCGATGCGCTCTCAATGACATCCGGATAAAGCGTTCCCTGTGCGAGCATTTCAGCATCACCGACCGCATCCCAGAACACATCAATGAACAGGTTGCCAATGATCACGCGCTTTTTTTCCGGATCATCGACGCCATCAAGCGCCGTCATGAAACGCTCAGCGCAATCGACCGTTTCGATCGGTACGCCCATGCGGTGGAAATTGTTGCGAACTTCCTCACCCTCGTCTTTGCGCATCAAGCCGTGATCGACAAAAATCGCGCGGATGTTGGCACCGGCTTCGTGCAGCAGTACCGCAAGCACCGTGCTGTCAACACCACCGGAGACGCCGCAAACGATCTGTTTGTTGCCAACCTTTTCGCGAATGCCGTCGATGATCTCGCGCTTGAAGTCATCGATCCGGAACGGCAGCAGATTCTTAGCGTTGAGCAGGAAATTATGAAGGATCCGCAAACCCTCGTGACTGTGGGTCACCTCCGGGTGAAACTGGATGCCGAAAAACCTGTCGTTCCATTGAAGCGAAACCGGCGTTCCGTGCTGATTCGCCGCAAGCACCTTCGCGCCATCGGGCAGCACCTTGACGGTATCCGAATGGCTCATCCACACCTGCGATGAACTGGAAATTCCCTCATACAAGCCCTTGCACTCGGTGGGAAAAAGATTGGCCGGACCATACTCGCGACGGTTGCTGGCCTCGACGGTTCCGCCGAACTTGATGTTGAGCAATTGCATGCCGTAGCAAACACCGAGCACCGGCACACCGAAGGCCTTGAGTGCTTCAAAATCCAGATCCGGCGCATCGGCCTCGCTGGTGCTTTTCGGCCCGCCCGAAAGAATGATCGCTCCTGGTTTTCCGATCTCGGGAAAATCCTCGATCGCATAAAGTTTCGCGAAAAAACCAAGCTCCCGCACCCGCCGCACAATGAGCTGCGTGTACTGGGAACCAAAATCTATCACTGCCACATGGTTGCTGTCGTGCATCGAAATATAAATGGAATGTGTGTTGAAATTTCAGGACCACCCATCAACCGATCGGCTGATAGTTGGTTGGCTCTTCGGTGATGACGATGTCATGCACGTGACTCTCGCGGAGACCGCCAGCAGTGATGCGGGTGAAATGCGCGCATTCACGAAGCTCGTTCAAGTTCGAAGCGCCGACATATCCCATACCGGATTTGAGCCCGCCCATGAGTTGGAAAATGACATCCGAAAGCGGACCCTTGTAAGGCACCCGACCCTCGACACCTTCGGCGACGAGCTTGCCCGAGCTGTTCTGACCATAGCGGTCGCCCGAGCCTTTTTGCATCGCGCCAATCGATCCCATGCCGCGATAGGTTTTAAATCGACGACCTTGGAAATGCACTGTCTGGCCCGGGCTCTCGCGCGTGCCAGCAAGCAGCGATCCAAGCATCACGAGATCCGCACCCGCCGCCAGCGCCTTGACGATGTCGCCGGAGTAACGAATGCCACCATCGGCGATGACCTTCACGCCATTCTCGCGGCAGTGATCGGCCACATTGCGAATCGCCGTGAACTGCGGCATGCCCACACCGGAAATCACACGCGTCGTGCAAATCGATCCGGGACCAACGCCGACCTTGATCGCATTCGCGCCGGCCTTCACCAAATCGCGCGCACCCTGCTCGGTCACGACATTGCCCGCCACGACCGGCACGGCCGAAAGACTCCGGAGTTTTTCAATTACTCCCATGACATGGCGCGTGTGCCCAGTCGCCGCATCAATGAACAAAGCATCCGCACCGGCTTCGATCAGCGCTTTGCCGCGATCAATGCAGTCCGGTCCCACACCCACCGCCGCGCCGCAACGCAGGCGACCATTGGCGTCCTTCGCCGCCTGGGTGAAAGTGACGCGCTTCTCGATGTCCGAACCGGTGATCAGCCCCGCCAGTTTTCCATCCGCATCAATGAGCGGAAGTTTCTCAATGCGGTTCTGATACAAAATCCTCCGAGCTTCTTCCAAGCTGGTCGTCGGCGGTGCGGTGATCAAACGCTCTTTGGGGGTCATCACATCGGCGACCGTCGCATCGGTGCGATCCAGATAACGCACATCACGCCCGGTGACCATGCCCTCAAGGTGCCCCTCGGCATCGATGACCGGGAATCCGGAAAATCCGTTCTTTGCCATGATCTCGCGCACATGATCGACCGTGTCTTCCTTGCGCACGGTGTGCGGCTTGAGGATCACCGCGTTTTCCGAACGCTTGACCCGTGAAACCATCACCACCTGCTCGTCAATCGGGCAGGCACGGTGGATCACACCCATGCCGCCCTCGCGCGCCAATGCGATCGCAAGGTCATGCTCTGAAACCGTGTCCATCGCCGCCGAAACCACCGGCAGTGATAAAGGGATCCCCTCCGCAAGCAAAGTCGAGAGATCCGCGTCTCCTGGCAAAACCGAGCTCAGGGCCGGCACCAGCAAGACATCATCAAATGACAATCCGAGTGAAATATCCGCCATGGGGGAGTCAATAGAACCGCCACAGCCGACGCAAGCCCGAATCTTGGAAAATGCCAAATTCCCGACCCCAAAAAATCCGCCACATGGCCAAGCGAACACGGCAATCAAACGATTTTGACAAATCCCCGCCTGCCGCTAGCCTCCGCCCGTCCGCTCCGTGCGACATTTGGCACGATCGCCGCTACAGCGCATTCCTCCCACCCACCATGAACACACTCCGCACCTTCACCACCGGCTCCGGAGCCGAGGGCAAATTCCACTCGCTGCCCGCTCTCGCCGAACAAGGATTTTCCAAGCTCTCC
>JBIKIK010000190.1:0-3395 GCA_044361655.1 Luteolibacter sp.
ACGCGGCGACGAGGCCTTTGAGATCGAAGGGGTCGGCGATGTGCTCGGCCTGATCCCAACCGACTGGACGCGTCGGGCCGGAAAGCAGAATGCCGAGAGTTTCGCTTTCCTGATCCTTCGATTTGCCACCGCCCGCATTGCGAAACACGCGACCCATTTCAAAGAGTCGCAACGATTTCGCCTGCTGGCGCACATTGCGCACGGCGGAGGCGACAAGCCCGGGGATCATGCTCGGACGCATCACCGCATGATCTTCGCTGAGCGGCAGTTTCACGCGGATCGTGTCGCCATCTTGCAGCGGGCGCAGCGGCAGAGCATCGGCGATTTGCGTGTCGGAGATGAGCTTGATCGTTTGGCATTCGTAGAGGCCGAGCGCGGCGAGTCGCCGGCGCAGGATCATGTCGGCATCGTAAGCGGCATCGATCGCGCTGGCGGGCACAAAGGTGCCAAGCATCCGCGAAGGAACATTGGCGAGACCATGCACGCGCGCGATTTCCTCGACGAGGTCGATGTGACGCTGGAGGTCGGCGCGGAATGACGGGATCTCCCAAGCACCGTCGGAGCGCTTGGAAAGACCGAGGCGAGTGAGGATTTGTTCCGCATCGGTGAGAGCGATCGAACCACCCATGAGTTGGTCGAGCTTCGCGGCATCGAGAGCGACTGGCTTGGTGATCACCGGCGCCTCGCCCGCAAGCTGGACCGCGGCCTCGGCGGATCCGCCGGCAGTTTCGAGAATCAACTTCACCGCCAACGCTGCAGCGGGGATCACGCCCTGCGGGTCAACACCACGCTCGAAGCGATAGGATGAATCGGATGAAAGGGCGGCGCGGCGCGAAGTGCGGCGGATGCCTTGCGAGGTGAAATAGGCCGACTCAAGTACGATGTCCGTCGTAGTTGCCGTGACGCCGCTGGCGAGGCCGCCCATCACACCGGCCAGCGCGAGGGCCGCACCGGTCGTGTCGGAAATGATAAGATCATCGCTCGCGAGCGAGTGCTCGGATTCGTCGAGCGCGGTGAACGACTCGCCATCGCGAGCATGACGCACGACGAAGCCGCCGCCGATCTTTGCCGCATCGAATGCGTGAAGCGGCTGACCCACCTCATGCAGGACGAAATTCGTGACATCGACGATGTTGTTGATCGGCCGCAGCCCGATCGATTCGAGGCGTTCTTTGAGCCATGCCGGGCTTTCCTTGATCGTTACGCCCGAGATGCGGATGGCACTGTAGAGCGGGCAGGCATCGGGCGCGTCGATTTGAATCGATGTCGCGGCAGTGGTTTTGGCGGATGGAATTTCAAATGCCTTGAGCGGCGTCTTGAGCAAGGTCGCAAGCTCGCGGGCCATGCCACGGTGGCTGAGCAAGTCGGGCCGGTTCGGCGTGACCTCAAGCTCGAGCAACACATCCGAATCAAAGAGTTGTTTGACCGGTCGGCCGATTTCCGCGTCGGCGGGAAGGATCAGCAATCCATCCTCGCCCGCAGGCAGACCGATCTCCGAAGCGGCACAAAGCATGCCCTTCGACTCGACCTTGCGCATGACGGTTTCATTGATCGTAAATCCTCCGGGCAGCTCGGCGCCGGGCAAGGCACATGGCACCTTGTCGCCGACCTTGTAATTCTGCGCGCCGCAAACGATCTGGCGCAGCGTACCTTCACCGGCATCCACCTGCGTGACCTTGAGACGATCGGCATTCGGGTGCTGCACCGCTTCCTTGATCTGCGCGACGACAATTTTTTCCGAGCTCACGCCCTTCGGGACAATGCCTTCCACCTCAACTCCGGCGAAGGTGAGAAGATCATCAATCTCCCTAATCGATTTGCCTGCGAGATCAAGGTGAGTGGAGAGCCAGTTGAGCGAAATGTTCATGAGGAGTGAAGGAAGAGTTATAGGAACCGCCAAGGCGCCAAGCACGCCAAAGAAGAGGGTGAATTAGAAGGAGTGAAGAAATCGAATAAACATTCTTGGCGGACTTAGCGTCTTGGCGGTTCAAAAATCAGAACTGTTTCAAAAAGCGGATATCGTTCTCGATCAGCAAGCGGATGTCGCGGATGCCCCAGCGGATCATGGCGAGGCGGTCGAGGCCCATGCCGAAGGCGAAGCCGGTGGTGGTCTCGGGGTCGAAAGCATTGTCCTTGCGTGACTTGTTGATCGCTTCAAAAACCGCGGGGTCGACCATGCCGCAGCCGGCGACTTCGATCCAACGCGGCTCCTGACCTTTGACGGTGAGTTTCACATCGATTTCAAAACTCGGTTCGGTGAATGGGAAAAAGTGCGGGCGGAAGCGCACCTCGGTGTTCGATCCGAAAAGTTCCTGTAGAAAATATTCGAGCGTGCCCTTGAGGTCGGGCAGCGAGACATCGCTTGCGACATAGAGGCCTTCGAGTTGGTTGAAGACCGAAAGGTGAGTGGCGTCGATTTCGTCGCGGCGATATGCCGAGCCGGGTGCGATGATACGGATCGGCGGCTTGGCAGACTCCATCGTGCGGATCTGCACGCTCGAGGTGTGGGTGCGCAAAAGTTTGCCCGAGTCGAAAAAGAAGGTGTCCTTCTCGTTGCGCGCCGGGTGATCGGCAGGCGTGTTGAGCGCGTCGAAACAGTGGAACTCATCTTCGATCTCCGGGCCATCGGCGAGAGCGAAGCCCATGCGGCGCAGGATGGCGATGGCCTCATCGCGGATCAGCGTGAGCGGGTGCAACCCGCCAATCGCCAACTCGCGAGCGGGAAGCGTCGTGTCGATGCCGGCGAGCGCGGCGCGATCGGCGATTTCCTGCAAGGCCGATTGTTTGGCTTCGAGCGCGGCGGTGATGCTTGCGCGTGCGGCGTTGAGCAACTGGCCGACGGCGCCTTTTTCCTCTTTGGGCACATCCTTCATTCCGGCGGCGGCCAGCGTCAGCGACCCTTTCTTGCCAAGCACGGCGACGCGGGCGTCCTCAAGTGCGCGCTCGTCGGTGGCGGCGGAAATTCGTACGAGTGCGTCGGCCTCGATGGCTGGGATTTGGTCCTTCATGTGCGGGCCGCATGGCATAACCTGCTTCGCGCCCCGGGTCAAAGCCAAGCTGTCGCCCGCCCGCCGACAGGCCGCCGTATGCCGAAGAACCCCGCCGCATCGGGGTCCGTGCTTGCATGGTTCGGGAGCTGGTTTAGAAACCACGGGACAAATCGTGAAAGGTTACTTCATCCGCCGCCTGCTGCTGATCCCGCCCACGCTGATCGGCATCACGCTTATCGTGTTCGGGATCACACGCTTTGTGCCGGGAGGGCCGATGGACCGGATGCTGCAAGAGGCCTCGCGCGGGGCGGATCAGGGGGGCAAGCGCTCGTCATCGACCCAGGCGCAGGGCGGACTGAGCGAGGAACAACTCGAGGAGCTAGAGGAACAATTTGGCCTCAACGA
>JBIKIK010000191.1:0-3381 GCA_044361655.1 Luteolibacter sp.
GCCTCTCCATGCTCCTGCTCATCGCGTTTCGCGTGATCGGTGCCGCCTACCCGATGGCGCTGCCAAATTTCCAACCGCTCGCCGCCTTGTTCTTCTGCGGCTCGCTGATTGCTCCCGCCTGGCGTGGCTTCACCCTGCCCCTCGCGATTTGGATCCTGACCTTTCCGCTCGGTAGCGGTCATCCGGACGGACCCTCACTTTTCCTCACCACCCTCGCTGCGCTGACCCTGACATTTTTCCTAGGCAAATGGCTCTCGAAAAAAGGCTGGGCCAGCATGCTGTTGGGTTCGGTCGCCGCGACGCTTGTATTTCATTTGATCACCAACTCCGCCGCCTGGCTCGCAGATCCCCGCTACGCGAAATCGCTTGTCGGCCTCTGGCAATCACTCTGGACTGGCGCGCCTAGCGATGTGTTGCCCTCATGGGTCTTCCTTCGCAACCTCGGCGTCGCCAACCTGATCTTTACCGGAGCCCACCTCCTCGCCATGTTGCGCGTCCCGCACATTTATCCATCGCTCGCCACCCCACAGGCCGCGAAGTCCCACTGAAAATTTCCTCCAGATCCGCCCACGACGAACATGACAGCCACCGCATCCACCGCGCTCGATTTCGCCAACTCCCCGATCAACCAATCGCTCAGCGCCGAACAAAAAATCGGCCTGCTCACGCAAATGATCCGCATCCGGCGCTTCGAGCAAGCGGCGTTAAAGTATTACCAAGCCGGCAAAATCGGCGGATTCCTCCACCTCTACATCGGCCAAGAAGCAGTCGCCGTCGGCACGATTTCACTCGGTGGCTCCGACGATCATTTCATCACAGCCTATCGCGACCACGGTCACGCGCTGGCAGTCGGCATGGGCATGAACGAATGCATGGCGGAAATGTACGGCAAGCAAAGCGGATGCTCGAAGGGCAAGGGCGGCTCGATGCACTTCTTCGCGCCCGACAAAAATTTCTGGGGCGGCCACGGCATTGTTGCGGGTCAGACCCCGCTCGGGCTTGGCCTTGCCTACGGCCTCAAGTACCTCGGCCGCGAAGGTTGCTGCCTCTGCTACCTCGGCGATGGAGCAGTCAACCAAGGCGCCTTCCACGAATCGCTCAACCTCGCCGCGCTGTTTGATATCCCGGTTGTTTATGTGATCGAAAACAACGGCTACTCGATGGGTACCTCGCAGGCCCGTTCCTCGGCCTTCCGCGGTTGCCTCGCGCAACGCGCCGAAGCCTATGACATGGATTGGGATGTGATCGACGGCTCCGACCTCTACGAGGTTCGCGCCAAAACCCACATCGCCATGGAGCGCGCGCGCAAGCAACACAAGCCGAGCATCCTCGAGATCAGCACCTACCGCTACTATGGACATAGTATTGCGGATGCGAACCACAAGAAATACCGCACGCCGGAGGAAATCGAAAATTACAAGCAGCATCACGACCCGATTTCGGTGTTCCGCCGCAAGCTCATCGCTGAAGGTATCATCACCGAAGATCAAGCCGCAGAGATCAACAAGGCCGCCGCCGATGAAGCCGCTGCAGCTGTAAAGTTTGCCGACGAGGCGCCAGCACCGACCATCGCCGACATCAGCACCGATGTGTATTGGGAAACCGACAACCAAACGCCCGCCTCAAAAATCGGCCGCCATTTCTTCAACGACTGATCCTCCGTCATCACCTTTCATTTCTACCCATTTCCGCACATCATGTCCCGCATCATCACCTACCGTGAAGCCCTCCGCGAAGGCCTCGACGAGGAGCTCGCCCGCGATCCGAATGTCGTCCTCATGGGCGAAGAGGTCGCCCAATACAACGGCGCCTACAAGGTCACCGAAGGCCTCTGGCAAAAATGGGGCGACAAGCGCGTGGTCGACACGCCGATCTCGGAAGCCGGCTTCATCGGCATGGGCATCGGCGCCTCGATGCTTGGCGTGCGTCCGGTGATGGAGCTGATGTTCTGGTCCTTTCACTCGGTGGCCTTCGACCAACTCGTCAACAACGCGGCCTGCGTACGCTACATGTCGGGCGGTCTCTGCCACTGCCCGATCGTCGTACGCGGTCCGGCCAATGGCGGCACCAATGTCGGCGCCACCCACTCGCACATTCCCGAAGGCCTCTTCGCCGCGTTTCCCGGACTCAAGGTCTGCGCCCCTGCCACGCCAGCCGATGCCAAGGGCCTCATCAAAGCCGCGATCCGCGACAACGACCCGGTCTATGTGATGGAAAACACCTTGCTGTACGGCACCTCCGGCGAAGTGCCCGATCCGGCCGATGGTGATTTCGTCGTGCCCCTCGGCGTTGCCGAAATCAAACGCGAAGGCAGCGACCTTTCGATCATCGCCCACGGCCGCTCGGTGATTCAATCACTCGCCGCTGCCGAAACCCTCAAGGCCGAGCACGGCATCAATGCCGAGGTCCTCGACCTCCGCTCAATCCGCCCACTCGACCAGGACGCGATTCTCAAGACGGTCATGAAGACCAACCGCGTGCTGCTCGTCGATGAGTCAAAACCCTTCGGCGGCGTCTCGGCCATGGTCGCGATGCTGATCCAGGAACACGCCTTCGATTACCTCGACGCCCCGATCCAGCGCGTTTGCTCGATCGACGCTCCGGCGATCTACTCGCCGCACATCGAGAACGAACAGCTGCCAAATCCACGCCGTATCGTGGAAAAGGTACTGGCCATGGGCTGAAAATTCGCGCTCCAACGCCCCCAAAAGCCGACTTGCTTTGGTTATTACATGGGTTATAATTAATCTATGATCACCACCGTTAAAGTCATCAGTGTTGGCAACTCCGCAGGCATCATCCTTTCCAAGGAAATCCTCGAGCGCCTCCGCGTCTCCAAAGGCGATATCCTCACCGTCACCGAAACCCCGGATGGCGTGCAGCTGAGAACCTACGATGAGACATTTGCCACGGGCATGTCCTTGGCCGAGGAAATCATGCGCGAAGATCGTGATGTGCTTCGAAAACTTGCCCAATGAGAAACCATGCATCCTGAACCGATTTGGGTTTCCCACGACCTTGCGATTGCCATCCACAATCGCCAACTTGCAGAACACGGCGGTCAGGCCGGATTGCGGGATGAAGGTCTTTTCTTGTCGGCCTTGGCCAGACCCCAACAGCGTTGGTGCTATGGCGATCCTCCACCCGATCTTTGCTCGCTTGCCGCCTCCTACGCTTTTGGCATCGCTAAAAATCATCCCTTTCTCGATGGCAACAAACGCACGGCCTATGTCGTCTATCGTTTGTTCTTGAAATGGAATGGTGTGGAAATGCACGCGGAAAGAGTCGATCGCTACATACAAATGCTCGCCCTCGCCGCCGGTGATCACGATGAGGAAAGCTTTGCCGACTGGCTGCGCTGCGTTACGACCATGGCCAAAT
>JBIKIK010000192.1:0-3362 GCA_044361655.1 Luteolibacter sp.
GTGACTTGCGAATCCAGTTTGATTTCATGGGAATGATTTTTTTTGAGCTCACCACTTCCATTCGATGCCGGCGAAGACGCTGCGACCGTCGCCGGGGAGGAATGCGCCGCCTCTTGTTGGATCAGTCCCTTTGGCGTTCTGAATTACTTCAGTGGTAGCAGCGTAGGCTTCGTCGGTGAGGTTGCGGGCCTCGATAAACCATGAGATGCCGTCGTCGATACGGCGTCCGAATTTGAATCCGCAGATCGCGTAGGCATCGGCGGAGAAGGTGTTGCTATGGTCGATGAATGATTCGACCGGCACCCATTCGAAGGTGGGGCCGGCGTACCAGCCGTCCGCGTGCTGCCAGAGCAGTTCGCCGCGAATGAGGTGTTCGGGGAGTCCGGCGATTTCATTGTCGCCGTAGGTGGCATCGTCGTCGAAGCGGAATCGGCCATAGGTCCATGCCGATCCGAAGACGAGTCGATGCACGGGGTTTTCCTCCCATGAGGTACCGAGAAGATCGGCATGGGTGCCGAGTTCGATACCTGAGTGGGTGGTTTTATCCGCATTTATTGTATAAGACTGACCGCTACGAGTATCTGATGCTATCGAAAGGAGTTCGTCTTTAATGTTAGCATGATAAATAGAAGCATCCCAGCGAATTGCCTGATAACTGCCTCGAGTGCCGACCTCGAAGGTGGTGCCGGTTTGTGCATCACGAGCAACCCCTTGAGTGCTTGATTCACTGAAGGACGGTGGTTCGTAACTGCGCGAAATGTTGGTGTAGGCTTGGATGCCGTCACCATCCCAGCGGAGTCCAAGCTTGGGCGAGATGTTCGTGTAATCGAGAGCGTAGTCGGGAAGGGCGCCGAGAACGGCGTCACCAAGAGTGGTGTCATTGTCGCGACGGTTCATCGAGGCGCTGGTGCCGAGGACGACGGTGAGGTCATTGCCAACGGCGTGTTGGTCTTCGACAAATCCTTCGAGGTTGGTCGCGGTTTGTTCGTAGCGTTTCGTGAGGATGCCGCGTGATCCTCCGCTGTTTGCAAATCTCGAATCCGTCGTCATGCCGGTCGTGTAGAGCACGCCTGCGCGCAGCTGGTTTTCGCGACCGAAAAGTTCGCTGGTGTTGGTGGCGGTGACTCCGAAAAGGAAGTCGTTGGAGAGTTGATCGATAACTTCGAAAATCGGGTGATCCAGATCCTTGTAGCTCCAAGCGGATGAGACCTCGAAGAGCGTGTCGCCATTTTTGACCGAGGTCTTGTTGGCGAGGCGGATCAAATCGAAGTCGCGTTTCCAGTCGTTGGCGACATTGTTGGTATTTGCTTCGCTTGGATCTCTCTCGAGTTGAGATTTGGTGAGGCTGCCGGGTAGTTCCGAGTCGGTTTTGATGGCGCTGAGGTAGAAGCGCGTTTCGGCTTCGTCGTTCAGTTGTTGGCCGAAATTCGTGAAGAGGCGTTGGTTGCTTTGTTGCGCGTGGTCACGGAATCCGTCTTGGGACTGATGGGTGAACGCGCCGTAGGCATCGGATGAGCCTTGGATATTACCGCCGGCAATGGTGCCGCGAAGGTAGCCGTAGGATCCGGCTTCGAGGCGGCTGAAAAGGCCTGGGTTGGTGCGGCCGGTGCGCGAGTGGTAGTTGATCGCGCCGCCGAGGGTGGATGACCCATAGGCGAGGGCGTTGGCGCCGCGCCAGACATCGATGTGCGATGTGGCGAGCGGGTCGAGTGCTTGGAAGTCGAATCCGCCGTCTGCGAGATTGAGTGGCACGCCGTCCTGCATCACGCGGATGCCGCGCCCGTGGAAAGTGCGTTGGATGCCTGAGCCGCGGATCGAGAGTCGGGCTTCATCGGATCCGAAACGCGACTGGGCGAAGACACCGGGTGAGAGTGCAAAGGTATCGGCGACCGTGCTGGCGCGGCCTTGCAGGTAGCGTTCGGCTTCGACGACTTCGGTGCCGCCCGGAGTTTTGGCGAGTTCCTTGCGGCTGGATTCGGGTGTCGGCGCGGTGGGTGTGGCACGATCGCGGCTGGCCTCCACGACAGTGGCGGGCAGTCTGCGAGGTGCTATGGATGAATTGCTGTTTTGTGCGTGGATTGTTGAAAGGCCTGAAAGTGAGGCGATCAACCATGTGGTGAATTTCATAAATTTTTAAGTAAGTGTGTTTGGATAAGTTTGGTTTCGCGCGGAATCATTCCGCTTGCGTGTTGCCTGATGGGCGTGCCCGGTCCGCGTGGGTGCGGAATGGGACTTCGTTTCACGCCCGATGTGAGCGCGTTTTTGTGAGATCCGCGAAATAGGGCGGATGCAATTTCATGCGCCAGCAAGGGCTGGCCTCGTGGTGTCAGGCCAGCTCCGGTGGTGGCGACACGGGGGACTCATGCCAACTACTCATCCATGCGGCGCTACCGAGGATCGGCTGCTGCTTGTGCTCGACATGGCGAGGGGGCTTGAGGCGGATGATTTCCTGGGCGAGGCATTCCGTGCGGAATTTCGCCAGTGCGGAAAGATCGACTTCTTTTGAGAGTGGTTGTTTCGATTCGTCCTTTTTGACGCTGTCGATTTTTTTGCAAAGGTGGCAGGGGCGTTCACCGCTGAAGGTGTCCTTCACGCCCTTGGCTAGGCCGTCATTCTTTGAATACTGGATGATCATCGAGATCCATGCGTAGGACTGGACCAAGGCATGTGGGCCGCCTGTCAGATGCAGACAGCCGCAAATGACCATCAGAACTTGAAAAAGCTTCTTTAGGGATTTGATCTGCGAGTGAAGCATGGCGCGGAAGTGGGATATGGCTCTGCCCCCTGCGGGTCAAGGAAAATGCGAGCGGTTTGAGGCTTGTGACGGAGGGCTTAACGAATTGATAGCAACTCCTCCACAGTCATGCCAACATCGCGAGCGATCTGCCGGAGGAGTGGAGGTGCGATGTCGCGACCTTTGTGCATCGGAACGGTGGTTCCTCGACCATCATGATGTCGGTATTGGACATGTGAGCCACGTTGTCTCACTGCAGTAAAACCGCATCGTTCCAATAAACGACAAACTTCTGTGGGCTTTAGGACAGGGAGTGATCCCATGATCAGGCCACGGCAACATTTTGTGTTCCGAGAAATTCAGCTTCGAGTTCGGGCTCTCCGTCCTCCAGCAGCATGGCAATCACTTCACGCAAGTTGTCGTTGAGTTCGTCCAAGGTTTCGCCTTGTGAGTGCGCCCCCGGAAAACCTGGAACATATCCAACAAACAGACCGGTCTCATGGTCGCGTTCGATTACCGCTGTGAATGATTTCATAACGTCATTCTTGCACGTTTTGTATATTCGTCAATCAAGCAGCCAATCAGGAATGGATGAGCATACCCCCCATTTCAATCGATCAGATCAGCC
>JBIKIK010000027.1:0-11639 GCA_044361655.1 Luteolibacter sp.
GCAGCCGATGGAAATTACACCGGATTTCCCAGCCTCGGGATCTCGATCGCCCGCACCGAAGACCCCTCGTTCCGCCAATGGCTCAAACTGCCCGATGACGCTGGCGGCATTTACATCCAGACGGTTCGCAAAAAAATGGCAGCCGATCTCGCCGGCGTGAAAAAAGGCGATGTCTTGCTCGCAGTCGATGGCTGCACGATCGACCGCCGCGGCTACTATGATCATCCGACTTACGGAAAACTCCTCTGGGGCCACCTGATCCGCGGCACAAAGTCCGTCGGCGATACGGTGACCCTCTCGATCCTGCGCGACGGCAAGCCGATGGAGATCAAGGCCGTGCTCAGCCGCGAACCAGATGAAAGCAAGCTCATCCCCAACCACCTCTTCGGCAAGGCCCCCAACTTCCTCGTCAAAGGCGGGCTTCTCTTTCAAGAGCTCTCACGCCCGTTGCTCGAAGGGTTCGGCGAAGATTGGAAAACACGCGCCCCGCTCAACCTGCTCGACGCGCTGGAAAACCCGGAAAAATACGAGGAATCGATGGATCGAGTGGTGCTCCTCACCGGCGTGATCCCCACCCCGGCGACTGTCGGATACGAATCGCTGCGCAACCTCATCGTCACCAAGGTGAACGGCAAACCGGTCAAAAACCTGCAAGGGCTCATCGCCGCATTCGATCATGTGGACGCGGACATTCACTCGATCGAATTCGACGAAGAAAATCTCACCATCAACCTCGACGAAGAGACATCTTCGGCAGTCGACTCGCAACTGCTCAAGCGCGGACTCAACCGCCTTTCCCGCGCGGATTGATAAGCGTCAGTGAATCGCGCCGTCGCGGATCACCAGCGTGCGATCACCCATCTCGGCCAGCGACGCATCATGCGTCACCACCACCAGCGTCATCGCATGCTCATTGGCGAGCTCGAGCAACATCGACATGACCTGCGCGCTGTTGGCCGAATCCAAATTTCCCGTCGGCTCATCGGCAAACAAAACCTTCGGCTCGTTCACAATCGCCCGTGCGATTGCGACCCGCTGCTGCTCGCCGCCGGAGAGCTCGGCCGGAAGGTGATCCTTGCGGTGACCAAGCCCGACCCGATCCAAAGCCTTGATCGCTGCCTCGGTGGAATCAACCCCAGCGATCGCACCCGGCACCGCGACATTTTCCAGCGCGGTCAACTCGGGTAAAAGATGGAAGTTTTGAAACACATAACCGATCTTCCGATTGCGAAAACGAGCCTGTTCCTGCCGCCCCAGCGCGTACAGATCAACACCATCAATCCTCACCAAGCCACGCTCCGGACGCTCCAGTCCCGCCAGCGTGTAAAGCAAGGTCGTCTTGCCCGCACCGCTCGGTCCGCACAAAAACACCCGCTCGCCGCGACGAATCCGCAGATCAACCCCATGCAGCACTTCGATCGCCTTGTTGCCGATCCGATAGCCGCGATGTAGGTCGACCGTTTCAATCATCGTTTCGCTCATGCCCCCGAATCTGCCCCCCCACCTCCCCCAAGGCAAGCCCGCTCAAACGGACATCCAACTGAAGAAGTCCACTCGGACGAATTTGTAAATTTTCACCCATTTCTCACACCGTTGGCTCAAAATTCGAGATAAATTAGCGTGGCGTAAGCATCATACTCCCGTTTTCGCCTATGCGCCCACCTGTTTTTGGACTCACGCCTTCTTTGCGGTTGCATCATGCCGGCCGCTTTGATGAACTCCAAACCGATGGCCACTCCCACCAATGTTCTCTCCAGCGGAATCGAAATCACCGGCTCCGTCCGCTTTGCCCATGACATGATCGTCGATGGCAAGATCGAAGGCGAAATCACTTCCGACAAGGGCCGGGTCACGATCGGCGAAAACGCCATCATCAAGGGCGACATCTCTGCCGGCGAAGTGAAGGTCTACGGCAAGATCGAAGGCAAAATCACTTCGCAACGCTGCGAGCTCAAGGACAAGTCGAAGATCAATGGCGACATCAAGTCGAAGGTCTTCACCATGGAAGAAGGTGCCCAACTTTCCGGCCGCACCGAGATCGGCGGTTGATCGATCGCCACGCGTTGAATTTTCTAACGCCCTTCCCAGCGCTCTTGCGCGTGTTCGCACGAGCGCGGCTCGAGGTGGGAAATGACCCTGCCATCGGGGCACAGCAAATCGGCAACCATTGCTTCCAGTCGTGTTGCTTGGTCATGCGCCTCGCCGACGCTGAGGTGATCATCAAACACGAGGTGAAACTCCACCCAATGCGTGCGGCCCGAATGACGATGGCGGAAGTTGTGGTACGACAATCCCATCGAAGCCACCTCGCGATCGAGCAACTCACGCACGCGGCTCTCGATCAGCGGATCCGCCTCGTCGAGCAATCCGCCCAGACTTTCACGGATGAGGCGTATCCCCACGCGAAGGATGTTGCACGCGACCAAAATCGCCACCACCGGATCCCACCACACCCATTCGGTGACATGATACAAAACGAGCCCGATCAGCACCGCGACGCTCGACCACACATCGGTGAGCACATGCATGCCGTTCGCACGCACGAGTGGTGATTCGCTTTTTTTCCCCACCGCCACCAGCGCGAACCCAAGGATCAGGTTGACCCCCGCCGCAAGCGATGTCACCGCCAGACCAAAGCCAAGGTTGCGGATCTCGACGCCGAACAAAAACTGCCGCGCGGCTTCGTAAAAGATCAGCATCGCCGCGGCGGAAATCATCGCACCCTCGAAGCCCGCCGAAAGAAATGAAACTTTGTCGTGACCGAAATGATGGGTTTCATCAGCCGGCTTGATCGAGAGCCGCAGGGCCCAACACGCAAAGGCCACGGCAAGAAAATGCACCACCGACTCGGCCGCATCGGAATAGATCGCCGATGATCCGGTCATCACCGCGCCCGAGACCTTCACCCCCAGCAGCACCAGCGCCGCCACGAGGGAAAAATTCATCACGCGCTTCTGCTCCTCGACGCCCGACATGAGGGCGAAGCATGGGCGAATCAGCCGACCAAGCAAGCAAGAAGGATTCGGATCCGCGAAGGATCGGAATCAAATGCCTTCGCCTTCGTTTCTCGTCTCGATCTTCACCGGCGTTTGCGGCGACGCCAATCCGGGGATCACCCGACGCATCAATTTCTTGATGCCGCTATCCGCCTCCTCGAGCTCGGCTTCGCCTTGGCGCATGGCATTTTCCCAAGCGGCTGCGAATCCCGGCGCTTGTTCACGCATCGCGCGGATCGCGAGTTCATGCACCTGCAAGAGCCGCATCTCGGCACGACCCGGCCTCTGCGAGATCGCGGCGTTGTTCACGCGCAGGTTTTCATTCTGCATGCGCAGCAAATCGAGTTCCGACTGCAGCGTCTCGTTGCCGCTCGCGTTGATCTTGAGCTGGGTGTTGAGGTGCTTCTGCATGTCCTTGAGTTCGCCCTCGAGGCGCTTGATCTCGCGAGCGAGATTGCGACGCGCGCTGAAGCCGGATTTCCAAATGAAACCGGCTATCAGAAGACCCAGCAAAAGCCCCCAGACAAAGGGTTCTTGCAGCGCGGTGTTGAGCAGTTCCATGAGCTTGATGCGATTGGGTTCAGCCTGCAGCCACACGGCGGCGTTGCAGGAAAAGATCGATGCCATCGACGAGCGCGAGCCAGCTTGCCTCGATGATGTTTTCGGAAACACCCACCGTGCCCCAGTTGTTTTCGCCATCGGTCGAGACGATCAACACGCGGGTCTTGGCGGCAGTCGCATCATGACTGTCGATGATGCGTACTTTGTAATCGACCAATGAAACTTCGGAGATCTCCGGGAAAAATGGCAGCAGCGCCTTGCGCAGCGCGAGGTCGAGCGCGTTGACCACACCCCTGCCCTCGGCGACCGTGAGCTCGGGCGTGCCACCGACCATCAGCTTCACCGTAGCCTCGCAGACCGGCGGATGCCCGTCGCGATACTGGCGGAAACTTGTGTGATATTCGGTCAGGTCGAAGGGCCTCGCGTGATTGCCAAGCTCGCGGCGGATCAGCAATTCAAGCGAGCCGCCCGCCGCCTCGAAGGAATAGCCTTCGTTCTCGAGTTCCTTCACGCGCTTGAGCACCGCCGATGCCTCGGCCGAGCCTTTTTCGAGCGGAAGACCCAGCTCACCGGCCTTGATCAGAATGTTCGACTGGCCGCTCAGCTCCGAAACAAGAATGTTCTGTTCGTTGCCAACGCTGGCAGGCTCGATGTGCTCGTAGCTACGCGCCAACTTCTGCACGGCATTCACATGCATGCCGCCCTTGTGCGCGAAAGCGGTGCGACCGACAAAGGCCGCGCGGGCAAAATGCGGGTTGTTCGACACATCGTCGACGAAGTACGACAAATCTCGTAGTTTCTCCAAGCGCGACACCACCGGCATGCCGAGCTTGAGCTGCAGGATCGGGATCACCGAGGTGAGGTTGCAATTGCCGGTGCGCTCGCCGTAGCCGTTGATCGTCCCCTGCACCTGCGTTGCGCCGGCCTTGACCGCCGCGACGGCATTGGCCACCGCAAGCTCGCAGTCGTTGTGGGTATGGATGCCGAACGGCACATCCGGCAAGCGCTCGCGCACTGCCGCGCAGATTTGCACGATCTCATCCGGCAGCGTGCCGCCATTGGTGTCGCACAACACGAGGCAGGCAGCACCACCCTCGGCGGCCGCCTCAAGCGTCGACAAAGCATGCTCGGGAGAGTCCTTGTAGCCATCGAAAAAATGCTCCGCATCGTACATCACCTCGCGGCCGTGCTTCACCAGATGAGCCACGGTGTCGCGGATCATCGCGCGGTTTTCCTCGACCGTGGTGCGCAGCACCTCGGTGACATGCAGCTCCCAGCTCTTGCCAAAAATCGTCACCACCGGCGTCTCCGCCTCGAGCAAAAGCGCCACCTGCGGGTCATCGCCGACCGGCGTGTTCGCGCGCCTCGTCGATCCAAATGCCGCCAGCTTTGCGTGCCTGAGCTTGAGCGATTTCGCCTCGCGGAAAAATTCCACATCCTTCGGGTTCGAACCCGGCCAGCCGCCTTCAATGAAATCGATGCCGAACGCATCAAGCCGCGCGGCAATGCGCAGCTTGTCCAAGACAGACAATTGGAATCCTTCACCCTGGGTGCCGTCACGCAGGGTGGTGTCGTAGAGGTATGCAGGTTTGGCGCTCATTGCCGAGGCGCGGAACTTTAATGGCAGGGAGCCGGATCGGCAAGAAGGAACCAAGGCTCGAAAAACAGGCCAAAAAACCACCTCAACCCCAACCATCAAGCTCCCGCTTTTCGCGTTGGAGCCGCAGCTTTTCCCGCGTCAGTCGCGGACCACGCCACTTCCGTGCAAAAAGCATGCCCATCAGCCCGCCGCCAAAATGGCAGGCGTGCCCCAGTTGGAACACCGAAGCAAATCCTTGATCCACAAGCCAGCCGCCAAGCTGTGAAAACCCAGGCATGCCCAGCATCGGGTCTGCCAATGCCAGCAGCAACTCGCCGATCAGAAGACCGCGGCCGAGGTTTCTTGCCGAAACTCCAAGCGGCATGACCCGCGCATCGGGTGACAGCGACGCGAGACAAAGCAGCAAGGCCATTGCCCCGCCGGAAATCCCCACTAGCAAACCATGGCCCAGCAAAAGGTGCGCCAAGCCGCCCGCCATTATGCCCGAAAATGTCACGAGAAGCAAAACCCTCCAACCTATCATCAACTCCAGGCGCGTGCCGAGCAGCCACATCAAGACCGCATTCACCAGCAAGTGACCCCACGAACCATGCAGCCAGCCGTGCGAAAAAATTTGCCAGTACCGTGACTCGCTCATCCCCTCGCGACTCAAGCCAAACATGCGATACCAAGCCACCTCGTTTCCGGACCCGACCTCGGCCAGCGTCCATAGATGCACGAGCAAAATTGCCAGCAAAACCAACCACGATGCGGGCATCCTCACGCGCCGTCGGAAATCTCCGGCCAGCCCATCCATCATTCCGCCCGAAGAGATCATGAACCCACACTCTCCGTGCAAAATGGAAAATTTCAATCAAACGCTCTCGCGCGTGGCTCGCGATCAACGGTGTCCTCACCACCGGCGCATGTCACAAACGGCCCGCCCTCGAGCGGGGCGACACCGGTGAATGCGACATCCGGCATGTCCGAAGGACGACCTGCCAGCGGGAAATCCTTGCGCAAAGGGAAAAATGGATAGCCCTCCCACATGAGAATGCGCTTGAGATTCGGATGACCCGAAAAACGGATGCCCATCATGTCCCACACCTCGCGCTCATGCCAATCGGCACCTGGCCAAATGCCCACCACCGAGGGAATTTCCTCATCCTCACCGACCGCGACTTTGACACGAAGGTGCTTGGAGTCATCGACCGTCGCCAATTCGTAAACCACTTCAAATCGCGGATGATCACCGAAATGGTCGATGCTGGAAACATCGAGCAAAAGATCATACCCGAGATCGCGGTGACAACGGCTCAAAAATGCCGCAATCGAATCCAGCGCCACAGTCACGCTGTGCTCGCCGCGAAATTCGTTCACTCCGAGAATTTTTTCCGCGAACCAGCCGCGCAAACGATCGATATCTTGTACTGCTGACATGTCGTGTGTGAGATCAGGAAATTTCTTCAATCAGGGCCTGCTTCTGGGCCATCGTCGACTCCTCGCCTTCGATTTTCTTTTGCAGTTTCATCAAGCCTTCGATCAAGGCCTCTGGCCGTGGCGGGCATCCCGAAACATAGACATCGACCGGGATCAAACGATCGATCCCCTGCAGCACCGCATAGCTTCGGTACATGCCACCGCTCGACGCGCAAGCACCCATCGCAAGGCACCACTTCGGCTCGGGCGCGGCGAAAAGCGCATGACCTCCATGCCGAAGCGCGAAATGTCAAAACGGCTCGACGCGGTGGCCATCAACTCGATCGCACAGCAGGCCAAGCCCATCGGCATCGGCCACAGCGAGTTTTTGCGCATCCAGTTGATCGCGGCATCGACGCGGGTGACAATCACATTGCCTTCGATCTTGGAATCGTAGGCGGAGTGGACGGTGTTGGTGGAGGGACTGACCATGCTTCGGTAGGAACACGACCAATCTGCCCCTCATGCCCCCGGCGCTCAAGCGGATAATCCCGAAAACCAAAATTCAAAGCCGCATATGGACCGATGCCCTCAAAATGCGGAATCACCGCATTCGTGCCACCGCATTTCCCTTGATCATTTCCTGCCCGCAAGGTTTCCCTGTCCGCGCATGAACGAACGCAAGACACTCGACGAACGCCAGCAGATGTCAGATCTGGAACGCCTGCGACACTCATGCGCGCATATCATGGCCACCGCGATCCTGCGCATCTGGCCCGACGCGCAATTTGCCTACGGTCCGCCCATTGAAAATGGCTTCTATTACGACTTCGAGATGAAGCACCGCCTCACTCCCGACGATTTCGAAAAAATCGAGGCGGAGATGAAAAAAATCGCCAAGGAAAACCAGAAGTTCGAACGACGCACGATCTCACGCGATGAAGCCAAAGCAATGGCGGAATCCGGACGCCTCGGCGGGCTTACCGAACGCCCCGGCAACCCGTCGCGCTTCAAGCTCGACCTGATCGACAAGATTCCCGCAGGAGAAGAAATTTCCTGTTTCCAAAATGGTGAGTTCATCGACCTCTGCGCCGGTCCGCATGTCGGCTTCACCGCGAAGTGCAAAAATGTGAAGCTGATGTCGGTTTCGTCGTCATTCTACATGGGCGACGAATCAAAAGGCCAACTACAGCGACTCTATGGCACGGCCTTCGAAAGCAAGGAACTCTTGGAAGAACACCTCAACCGACTCGAGGAAGCGAAAAAACGCGACCACCGCCGCCTCGGCCGCGAGCTTGCCCTTTTCCACATCGATGAAGCGGTCGGCCAAGGCCTTATTCTCTGGAAACCAAAAGGCGCGCTCGTCCGAAGATCACTCCAAGATTTCATCACCGAAGAACTCGACCGCCAAGGCTACTCACAAGTCTTCACTCCGCACATTGGCAAGCTCGACCTCTACCGCACCTCCGGCCACTTCCCCTACTATCAGGAAAGTCAGTTCCCCGCGATCCCCGAGCGCGATGTGTTGGAAAAACTCGCCGATGAGGATGCGACCTGCGCTTCGCTCATCAACGGACTCGAAAAGGGCGACTTCGAAGGCTACCTGCTCAAGCCGATGAACTGCCCGCACCACATCAAGATCTTCGCGAGCGATCATCACTCCTACCGCGACCTGCCCGTGCGCCTCGCGGAATTCGGCACGGTTTACCGCTGGGAACAATCCGGCGAACTCGGCGGCATGACCCGCGTCCGCGGCTTCACCCAAGACGACGCCCACCTTTTCTGCACGCCCGATCAAGTCGCCGCCGAAGTCACCGGCTGCCTCGACCTAGTGAAAAAAGTTCTCAGCACGCTCGGCATGCATGACTACCGCGTGCGCCTCTCACTCCGCGATCCAGCCAGCGACAAGTATGTCGGCTCGCCGGAAAATTGGGACAAAGCGGAAGCCGCACTGCGCGAAGCCGTGCAAACGCTTGGCGTGCCCTACACCGAAGAACTCGGCGAAGCTGCCTTCTACGGGCCGAAAATCGACTTCGTCGTGAAAGATGTGATCGGCCGCGACTGGCAACTCGGCACAGTGCAGGTCGATTACAATCTGCCCGTCCGTTTCGGACTTTCCTACATCGGACCCGACAACCAAGCCCACACGCCGGTGATGATTCACCGCGCGCCCTTTGGTTCTATGGAACGATTCACCGGGCTGCTCATCGAGCACTTCGAAGGCAAGTTCCCGACCTGGCTCGCGCCCGAACAAGTCCGCATCCTGCCGATCTCGGAAAAAACCCTCGAGGTCGCCGAAGCCGCCGCTGCGCAACTCGCCAATGCCGGCGTCCGCCTCACAGTCGATCGCAGCTCGGACAAAATCGGCGCCAAAATCCGCCTCGCCCGCCTCGACCGCGTCCCCTACATGCTCGTCATCGGCCAACGCGAAGCCGAAGAAGGCACCGTCTCCGTCCGCCACCGCGACAAAGACGATCTCGGCGCCAAACCGCTCGACCAATTCATCAAGGAAATCACCGGGGAAATCAAAAATCGCAGTCTCCAGCCCGCCTGATTTCTCTGGGACCCCGTCCCTGACTGGCCTGTGGCGCCTTCACAGGGCCAAAAAGAAACCTTGCAAACAAGTCGGCTTCCCTGTAATCAACGACCAGTTCAACCTGCACCCTTGCAGAATGAAGCGCTTCGTCTGGTCTCCAACGCCATGGTCTCAGGAAGTGATGATAGTGATGGCGTGACTAGAAAAAGACAAAATGGACATCTACGTGGGCAACCTGCCCTACTCAGCTACCGAAGAAGACGTCACCGGCCTCTTCGCCTCATACGGACCCGTCGAAAGGGTCAAAATCATCACCGATCGTGAAACCGGGAGATCCAAAGGATTCGCGTTTGTGACCCTCGGCGACCAAAGCCAATTGAACGCAGCGATCGAAGCCCTCAACGGCTACGACTATCAAGGCCGCGCTCTCCGCGTAAATGCCTCCGAGCCAAAAGAAGCCGGCTCCGGTGGATTTGGTGGTGAGCGTCGTGGTGGTGGCGGCGGCGGTTACGGCGGTGATCGCCGTGGCGGCGGTGGCGGCGGCTACAAAGGCGGCGGCGGTGGCGGCGGCTACAAAGGCGGCGGCGGCGGTTACGGCGGTGATCGCCGTGGCGGCGGCGGCTACAAGGGCGGCGGCGGCGGCTACAAAGGTGGCGGCGGCGGCGACTGGTAAGCCATCACAAGCCTGATTTTACCCAACACCCGGTTTCCTCAGTGGAAGCCGGGTGTTTTTTTGTTCGAGTCCTCATCAACCCACTCAATCCAGATTCCGAAGAAGGAGCCACGAAAGTCACGAAACATCACGAAATAAGAAGCCCTTGGGGGATTCTATGGCTTTTCCAAAATGGCGAAACAGGCATGGCATGAAATCTCATGCCTCTCGTGAAACTTCGTGAGTTCCGTGGTTTAACTTCTGTTTTCGGGCTCAACACCCCAGATTGAAAAACTCTCCGAGCCGGAGGCCGCGAAAAAAAATGCCAGAAACCCGCGTTTGCGGATTTCTGGCATTTGAAGATTTAACAAACAGCCCTTGGATCAGGACTTGTAGCGGAGACGCTTCTTGTGGCGGTTCTGCTTCATGCGCTTCTTGCGCTTGTGCTTGTTGATTTTCGTTTTACGGCGTTTCTTGATGGAGCCCATGGCGTTTGCTGTCGGTGTTATGTTACGGTGAGAAAATCAGGGAACGATTTTGTTGAGCGGGTATTCAATGATGCCCTCCGCGCCAAGGCGCTTGAGCTCGGGGATAATGTCCCGAACGACGATTTCGTCAATCACAGTCTCAACCGCCACCCAATCCGGCTCGGAGAGGTGTGAAACGGTCGGACGGCGCAGGGAAGGAAGATTTTCAAGCAGCTCCTTGAGGCGATCGGCTGGAAGGTTCATCTTGAGCCCCACCTTGCCGCGGGCACCCAGCGCGGCCTTGAGCAGCAGCGCGATACGGTCCATTTTCTCGCGCTTCCACGGATCGGCCGCAGCGGCAGGATTGGCGTAAAAGTGCGGGAAAGAAGTCAACAGCGTGTCGACGATGCGAAGGCGGTTGGCCTTGATCGATGAGCCGGTCTCGGTGACATCGACAATGGCATCGACAAGATCCGGCACCTTCACTTCGGTGGCGCCCCAGGAAAATTCAACCTCGGCATTGATGCCGCGCTCGCGCAGGTAGCGCTTGGTGATCCCCACCCCTTCTGTGGCGATGCGTTTGCCCTCGAGATCCTCGGGCTTGCGGATCGGCGAATCCTCGGGAACCACCAGCACCCAACGGGTCGGCAGCGAACTCGCACGAGAATAAGGAAGCTCGGCCAAATCCAGCAACTCGACTTCATTTTCATATGCCCAGTCGTGACCGGTGATGCCGCAATCGATGAAACCTTGGCCAAGGTAACGACCAATCTCCTGGGCGCGGATCATGTAAAGGTCGAGCTCCGGGTCATTCGAGCCGGGCCTCAAACCGCGCGACGAAACATAAACCTCATAGCCAGCCTTGGCGAGAAGCTCGATAGTCGGCTCCTGCAGGCTGCCTTTGGGAATCGCAACTTTGAGCGTACGGGTCGTGTCGGACATCAGGGGGCGGGCGTTTTACCCGCGAAATGGCGGGAATCAAGCCAAGTTTCGCGAATTTTCCACATCGCCGCCCCCATCACGATGGGATTCAACGCGCCACAACCATGCCAGCAACAGGAAATATCCAGCAAATTCCAGTGCTTTGGCCCAATAGCGGATGGGCGCATCGCCGCCATGACATCCGCAGGAAATGTCGAGCCCGCGAGCCCATGCCGAGCCGACCGCCACGGAAAATATCAACACCAAGCCAAACACCGCGAGCAATGCCCCACGCCGCAAAATGCCAAGCATCAGGCAGACACCCGCCACCAACTCCGCCCACGGCACGCCATAAGCCACCCACGCATCCAGCGGCGGACCGACCATGCGGTAGTTCGCCACATCAGCCAAAAAGCGATCCAAGCCGGTGCCGAATATTTTCAACCCGCCACTGTACGCAAACCAACAGCCCAGCATCACCCGCAAGACCAGCGCGACGACTTCTTTG
>JBIKIK010000193.1:0-3344 GCA_044361655.1 Luteolibacter sp.
CGCGCTCCTTGCCAGCATGGCATCCCAAAAAGCGCTCCAAGCCCGCGGCGGCAAACAAACGGTCGTCGCCGCCGATGAGGATGACTCGATTTCATCTGAATCCACCGATGACGATGACGCCGACGACATGCCGACCATCGTGGTCGACGCCACCGGTTCCGACGACACGGAAATCCCCGGCGAAATGACCGGCGAACCGGACTGGGAATTCATCGAATCCATCGTCACCGACATCAAGCGCCGCCTCGATGCGATGGGTCCGGTCAATCTCGACGCGATCGAAGAATTTGAAGAACTCGAGGAACGCTACAATTTCCTCCGCAAGCAACACGACGACTTGGTCTCGTCGAAAACCGAATTGCTGGAAGTTATCGAACGCATCAACACCGAAACCCAACGGCTCTTCGCCGAGACATTCGCCCAGGTGCGCATCAATTTCCAAACGATGTTCAAGGAACTCTTCGGCGAAAAAGGTCAGGCCGACCTCACGCTGCTCGACGAGTCCGACCCGCTCGAGTCCGGCATCGAGGTGATCGCCAAGCCCCCCGGCAAGAAACTTCAGTCGATCACGCTGCTCTCCGGCGGCGAACGCTCGATGACCGCTGTCGCGCTGCTGTTCTCGATCTACATGATCAAGCCCAGCCCCTTCTGCGTTCTCGACGAGCTCGATGCCCCGCTCGACGAATCGAACATCAACCGCTTCGTGAAGGTGCTCGACCGCTTCATCGACCGCTCGCAATTCATCATCGTCACCCACTCAAAACGCACGATGGCCCGCGCCGATGTGATGTACGGCGTGACGATGGAAGAATTCGGAGTTTCCAAACCGGTCGGCATGCGCCTCACCAGCGACGACGGCAACAAGTCATCCGGCGAAGCAAAAACGGCCGCTCAAAAAGCCGCGCTGAGGCTCGACGCTTGAGAAACAAGCCGGCGACATAAAATTCTCCAGACAGGAGAGGGATAAGGGGGTGAAGCCATGGTTCGAGGGATCCGTGCTTCACCCCCGATTGCCATAAACTGCGCCCTGAATGCCGATCGCATCAAAGGCCTGGGACAGGAGATATCCCCACCCACAATTTGCATCAAACCAACTGCTCGCGCGCAACGGCGGAGGCAAAGTCGCGGTTGAGTCGGGCGATGTGCTCGACGCTGATTTCCTTCGGGCAAGCGGCTTCGCACTCGTATTGATTGGTGCAGTTGCCGAATCCTTCGGAATCCATTTGGCGTACCATCGCGAGCACGCGCTTGTCGCGCTCGGGCTGACCCTGCGGAAGATGGCCGAGGTGCGAGACCTTGGCGCCAACAAACAGCATCGCCGAGGCATTCTTGCACGATGCCACGCAGGCACCGCAGCCAATGCAGGCGGCCGCATCGAAGGCGGCATCCGCATCAGGCTTCGGAATCAATGTCGCATTCGCATCAACCGCCGAACCGGTGCGTACATCCACATACCCACCGGCGGCGATGATGCGATCAAAGGCGCTGCGATCGACCATCAGGTCGCGAACGACAGGAAACGGATTGGCGCGAAACGGCTCGATCCAGATGGTGTCGCCATCGGAAAATTTCCGCATGTGCAGTTGGCAGGTCGTCACGCCGCGCTCCTTGCCGTGCGGGATGCCGTTGATCGTGAGCGAGCACGACCCGCAAATACCTTCGCGGCAATCGTGATCAAAATGAATCGGCTCCTCGTGTTTTTTGATGAGCCCCTCGTTGACGATGTCGAGCATCTCTAGAAACGAGGCCTCGGCGGGGATGTTTGGCGCATCGTAAGTCTCTATTCTGCCTTGGGCGTTGGGCCCGGACTGCCGCCAAACTTTCAGTGTCAGGTTCATTGGAAAATTTCTGGTGAAGAGTCGGTTCACGGCCTGCCATATGCCTGCTGAACCACGCCGAAATCTAACCATCCCTTGCCCCGGGGCTAGGACAAAATTTCCATTTTAGCGGTAATTTTACCCAGCATGCCTCTTACCCAATTCCCCGCTTCCAAAACGATCGGACATGCGGGATTTGATCCACGGATTCCATGACGCCTTCACGGGTGAGCAACCCCAAAGCATTCACTTTGAATGCATCGAAGCGAAAAAAATCGCCCGTTCGGCCCACAACAACGCTTGCCACTTGACGCGGGCGCATAGGGATTGTTGCTTCCGCCATGTTCCGCGAGGTTCTGAAGTCCAAATTGCATCGGGCCATGATCACAGGCTCCGATGTCGAATACGAAGGCAGCATCGAGATCCCCACCGATCTGATGCAAGCCGCCGACCTCTGGGCTGGGGAAAAAGTCTTGGTCGCCTCCATCACCACCGGTGCGCGGCTCGAGACCTATGTATTGGAAGGAAAGCCCGGCACTGGTCACATCATGATCAATGGCGGTGCCGCCCACCTCATCAAAGCGGGCGAGCGAGTGGCCATCATGGCCTTCGCGCTTTCAGAAAATCCCGTCACGCCAACAAACCTGCTCCTGGATGAGAAAAACAACATTATCCGTGTGAGCCGATAATCCAACACCCCCATCAGCCACGGCGGAGGCTGATGACCGTGGCGAGGAATTCACCGCTCAGGTCGAGTTGCAGGGATTTCCCTTTCAGGCTGCTTTTAAGCCCGGACTTTGCCGACCAGGCTTCATCGATTTTCCAACCACTTCCGGTGAGCGGGATTTGCACGGACTTCGGAAATGCTTTGCCGAAGGTGTGGGCGACGAGCAGGGCGCGTTTGCCTTTCTTCGAGGCACGCAGCACGGCTTGCCAGCCTTGCGGGTGACGCCACCTTTTGCCGGTCTCGCAGTGGAAGGTGGATCAGCTTTTTGGTGAGATAATTGAGGGTGAAGGGATCGTGGAAATCCCTGACCGATGTATTCGAGTACGGCGGTGGAGCGCCCCGCGCGCCACCATGATCGGCTGCAGTTGGATCGATGGCTCGACCGTGAAACATGCAGACTTGTGACATCCTCGCTACATTTTGGCGTCGCCAAATGTGACAAGCAATTCACCAAAAACCATTCGCGGGGCGCTGCCGCGTTTTGGATACTTCTACGCGGATCAGGAAACGCCGCACCATGGAAGCTGGAAACCAAGTCACCATTCTCACACCCGCCTATCGCAAAATTCGCGACAACCGGACGCTCGAGCAGAAACGCAATCCGAAAAAATTTCCGGAAGAAAAATTCGGTTCCAACGCAGTCGACGACCTCAGCCACCGCCTTCTCAAGATTGGCCTCATCGCCGCACCATTCTTTATCGCCGCCGGTCTTTGGCTCCTTGGCCTTTCGCGCAACGAACCCGAATCCTTTGCGGACGAGTCGCTGCAAATCCACAGCTCGCAAACTCACGCGCAAAGCG
>JBIKIK010000028.1:0-11554 GCA_044361655.1 Luteolibacter sp.
AGAAGGTGCCAATGAATTCTGCGATGTATTTTTTCATGTGGGTGTTATGTATGGGTTCGTTGTTTGTGTTTTGGTTTCCGCGCGGAGGGGTTATTTCCGCGTGAAAGTGAGACCCGGGTCGCCGGGTGGGCCGCCGGCGAGCACGAACTTCAGTTCGTTGTCCTCGGGCTGTGAAACGGTGGCGGTCATTTGACTTTCCTTGGCATCGAGGACCAGGAGGCCGTTGTCGTTCATGCTGAAGTCGCCGCTGAACTCGTTGTTTTGGTCGCCTTTTTTGAAGGACCAGATGAATTTGCCGTCGTCCTTGAAGACCAGCGAGACCGTGCCGGCCTCGCCTTTGTCGGAGACCCATGCGCCGCTGAGTTTTTCCAGCGGGAGGGCGGATTGCGGAGCAGCGTCTTTTTCCGTGCTTGGTTCGGTCGGTTCGTCGCTGCCGCTTTGTGAGGATGCCTTGGTGAGGTCGCGCAGTTGAGCCGAAACCGAGTCGGCGGGTTGGAGTTTGGCGGCTGCTTCAAATTCCTCGGCGGCTTCTTCGAGGTGGCCGCAGACCATGTGGTGATAGCCGAGCAGGAAATGAGCGTCGGCGGCGTTGGGTTTGCCCTTGCTGTAGTTCTTGAGCGCATCGAATTGGCTCATGTAAGTTTCCTGCGTGTTGTAGAGGGCGATCATCGTCGACCAGTCCCAGCCGGGTCCGCCTGCGAGGACTGGGTTGAGCACGCCGGCGGCTTCCGAGAATTTGCCGAGGGAGAAAAGAATGAGCGCGCGGTATTCGTGGAGCGCGCCATCGCCGGGTGCTTCGGCAATCGCTTTGTTGGCCGATTCGAGGGCGACGAGGTAGTTGCCTTGCTTGAAGGCCGCTTGCGATTCGGCGATGAGTGATTCGGATTTTTGGGTGATCCGTGCCGTTTCATCATCCGCCTTCGGTGCGGTTTTCGCGGCGACCACCGTGATCGGTTCCTGATAGGTCACGACTTGGCGATCCACCACGGTGATCGGTTGGACTGGGTAGGGGTTGCGATAGCTTTGATAGCCGCAATCGTAGATCAGTTTGCCGAGACTCCAACCGACGAGACCCCAACCGATGGCGTTGGCGACATTGTTTTGCTCGACTACCACATAGCCGGGCCATGGGCGATAGCCGCCGTAGTAGGAGAAGTAGGGGCGGTGATGGTAATAGCTGTTGCTCCAGCCGCAGTTCCATGATCCGCCGTACCACGGGCGGACGGTGGGGCGGTTCCACCATGGGTTGTAGCCCCAGTAGCGGCGGTCGGTTGACCAGTTGACGTTGTTTTGGAAGTTATTGTTGATCTGGATTTGGTTGTTGGTCTGGTTGTAGCCGGGGCGGTTGATTGGGCGGTTGTTGTCCCACCATGGTTTGGTGGTGGGGCGCAGGTTGGTGCCGGTGTTTGTTGCGTAGTTCAGTTGCGGGCGTTGGACCGGGCGCGAGTTGATGCCGGGTCGGGTGACGGGCCGTTGTGGGGCGGGCTTGGTGGCGATGCCGGGGAGCGTCTGCGGTTTTTGCGGGCGCGGGTAGGTGACTTGTCCGGGCAGTGCTTCGGGGCGGACTTGCGGACGCTGGAAATTTTCCGGGCGATTCAAGCTGCCGGGTGCCGGGCGGTTGGCGATGTTCGGGCGGGTTTCAGGGCGTTGTTGGATTTGCGGTGCCGGGCGATTTTGTGGGCGAGTGAGTTGTGGGGGTTCTGTGGGTGCCGGGCGATTTTGCGGGCGATTGAGCTGAGGGACTTCGCTGGGTGCCGGGCGGGTGGTTGGGCGCTGGATTTGCGGGGCGGGTCTTTGGCTTGGGCGTTGAATTTGGTTCAGCTCGGGGCGGTTGATCGGGCGCGGTATTGGGGCATCGATCTTGGACTGCGTGATCGGGTTGCGGTTCGAGTGTTGTTGCGGGTGGATATTTGGGCGTTGACCGTGGTTGCTGCGATCGCCGCGATCGAAATCGCGGGCCGTGGCACCCATCATGAGCGTGAGCATGCAGGCTGGGACAAACAGGAAACTGGTGGTGGATTTCATGATCGGATTGTGTGGGAAATTATTTTTCGGATCGTTTGGCCTCGGTGGTTTCGTCGGCATCGGGTGGCCGTTTCACGACGCGCACCGATCCGTCGGGCAACGAGTTGCCGCCGATGGTTTGATCGCGTGTGGACCAGATGTAGTGTTGGAGGGAAGGATCGGGTTCGATCGTTTGGGTCGAGTGGTTCACCTCGCCATCGGCGGTGACGCCTGAGGTGCGCAGCAGCCAACCGCTGTTGTTTTTCGTCCACTGCGAAATCATGTGCCCGCCGAAGGTGTCGAAGGCCCACGAAATGTAGTTCTTGCGGTTGTTGTTCCAACCGATGCGGTAGGTGCTGCTGGTGTTTTCCTCGCCAGCCATTTCGGTGACCGCTTTGCCATCGATGAAGGGTCCATCGTTGCTCCACTTGAAGGTGAGAAAAGTACGCAGGCCGTTTTTCTCGATGATCCAGTCGCCGATCATCCACTCGAGTGGCAGGAGTTTTTCGCTGGCGGGTGCGATGTCCTCGATTTCGTCGCGGATGCTGGCGGTGAGCCACGAGCCGTCATCCTGCTGCATTTGGGTCGAGGTGTAGTGGTGGGAGATCACTTCGCCGGTCGGGCGGGTGACATGGAGCGTGCCGTCCTCGATGGCGAGCTTGGGTGTGACGAAGCGTACCGAGCCTGCTTCGAGGGCTGCGCGCGGGCGTTTTTCGCCAGAGAAGAGGTCAGTGTAGAATTGCTGGATTTCGGCGCGGCCGGAGACGATTTCGCCGGAGCTGAGGATAATTTCGCCTTCGGGGATGAAGAGTTTGGCGATCGCTTCCGCGTTGCCTTCGTTGTGGGCATTGACGTAGGCCTGCGCGTTGGCGGCGAGTGCTTCGAGAGAGGCCTTGTTGGGGTCGGTGTCCTGGCTGCGCGCGCTGGCGAGTGAGAGCAGCAGCATGGCGGATGGGAGAGCGAATGATCGGATCATGGAATGATTTGGGGTGACGCTGCGGGGAAACCGCGCTTGTGTTAGACTAGGAAGTTTTGTTGTCCTTAGGCAAGCCCTCTGGCGAGGTGTTTTTAGCCGGGGTTCACCATGGAATCCATGGTGGGAGGAGGATGCGCGGGCTTTTCTTGGAGTGGTCCTTGCTTTCCTCGATCGCGGTGGCGATTTGATTTTCGAAATCCACATTGATGCGGCTTTTTTCCTCCTGCGTGATGTGTGAGAGCTGGCGGTAAGGTGTACCGGTGGTGGGGTCGACCCTTGTGATGTAGTGTTTGACCTCCTGGTAGCGGACATATTCCCAGGTGGCTGTTTCGCCGGCTTCGGTTTTGCGGCTGCTGGTTTTGGTGGGTTTGCCGAGGACGCGGGAGATTTCCTCCATCGTCATGCCGCAGGCGATTTGGTTGGCGGCGATGAGTTCCTGGACTTGGATTTGGCGGTCGTAGAATTGTTTGAGTTTTGCGGCGAATTCCGGGTCGTTTGGGGAGAATGCCCATGGCGCGACCCAGCCGGCGATGCCTCCGCGCGTGCCCATGCCGCGGACGCGGTAGACCTTGTCGGTGATCGCCTCGATGCGGGCGATTTGATTGGCGGCGATGGTGCCGAGCTGGTGTTTGCCTTCCTTGTCGGAAAACACCGGTGCTTCGCGGATGACCTTGAGTTCGAGCGGTTTGACCGATGCCTGTTCGAGGTAGACCACGCCGGGTTCCGAATCGAGCAGCGACTTGCGTGGCGTGCGTTTCACCTCGGCATCGAGCGGGATCGCCAGAAGGCAGGTAAAGAGAATGGCCAATGCCGGTCTCATGGTGGTCAAGTTAGCCTGAATTTTTGGAAACTGAATCTTTTTCATCGGGTGATTCGGTGTTGGACGCGGGCGGGGTCTGTAGCAAAGTCGGCGCATGCATTCTGTGGGTCCGCTTTCCGAGAAGATGTTCGAAATGGCCAAGCGTTATACGCCGGGTGGGGTGAATTCCCCGGTGAGGGCGTTTCGCAATGTCGGGGGTGAGCCGTTTTTTGTGCGTCGTGCGGCGGGCAGTCGGATCGAGGACATCGATGGCAAGAGCTACATCGATTACATCGGATCGTGGGGTCCGAACATTTTGGGTCATGCGCCGGTGGTGATCACCAACACGATTCATGAGGTTGCCAAGAGCGGGATTTCATTCGGCATTCCGAATCCCTTCGAGGTCGAGATGGCGCGCAAGGTTTGCGAGTGGGTGCCATCGGTGGAAAAGGTGCGGATGTGCAACTCCGGCACCGAGGCGACCATGTCGGCGATCCGCTTGGCGCGCGGATTCACCGGGCGGGATTTGATCGTGAAATTCGACGGCTGTTATCATGGCCACAGCGACTCGTTGTTGGTGGCGGCGGGTTCGGGTGCTTTGACGCATGGCGAGCCCGACTCGGCAGGTGTGCCGCGCGCGGTGGCATCGAACACTTTGGTGCTGCCGTACAACGATCCTGAGGCGCTCGAGAAAATTTTTGCCGCGTGTGGTGAGGACATCGCGGCGATTATCGTCGAATCGTATCCTGCGAATGCCGGATTGGTTTTGCCACGCGCGGGTTATTTACAGCTGCTTTCATCGATCACCAAAAAATACGGCGCACTGTTGATCTTCGACGAGGTCATGACCGGCTTCCGATTGGGCAAGGCGGGAGTGCAGGGGATTGAGGGCATTGTGCCGGACCTCAGTTGTTTCGGCAAAGTGATTGGTGGTGGTTTGCCGGTGGGGGCTTTTGGCGGTCGTGCCGATGTGATGGATTTTCTCGCGCCGCTCGGACCGGTCTATCAAGCCGGCACGCTTTCCGGGAATCCGCTGGCGATGGCTGCGGGGCTTGCGCAGTTGCGTGAGTTGGAAAAGCCATCGGGCTTTGCGCGGCTCGAAGAACTTGGCGCGCATTTCGAGAATGGCCTGCGCGGTGTGATGGAGGCGAGGGGCATCGCGCACCGCATTCATCGCGTGGGATCGATGTTCTGTTTGTTCTTCACCGATCGTGAAATCGTCAATGTCTCCGATGTGATGAAGCAGGATCTCAACTTGTTCAAAAAGTTCTTCTGGGGCTGCCTTGAGAAAGGGATCTATCTCGCGCCGAGTCCGTATGAAACTGGATTTTTGAGCCTCGCGCATACCGAGGCGGATCTGGATGAAACGCTGGGTGTCTTCGACGAGGTGCTGGCGAAAATTTGATTTATCTTCAGCGGAAGACCGCGAGCATCGGGCGGTGGTCGGAGGCTTTGCTCCATAGGCGATCGTCGATGATGCGCGATTCCTTGAAGTCGACATCGCGGCGCAGTGCGGCCGAGGTCATGACGAAATCGATGCGCGAGTAGACATCCTCACCCGACCAGTGATGGGTCCATGCCTCGCCTTCTGAGTCCTTGAGATAGATCGGTGTGATGCGCAAATTTTTGGCGGCGGATCCCGTCACCGCGCGGAGTGTGTTGCTGCGGTAGGTGTCGTTGAAATCGCCGTACACGATGAGATTGGCATCGGGGTTGGGGCCGAGGATTTTGTCGATGTGGCGGCGCAGGAGGTGGGCTTCCTGCAGGCGCATTTTTGCCTGATCCCCGCCATCGACGGAGCGTTTCGATTTCAGGTGAACGCCGACGAAGCGGTATTCTTTGCCGCGTGCCTTGATAGTGGAGTCGAGGATGCCGCGGTTGATCGCGAAGCTGCGGCCTTCGAGGGTGTATTGGGTTTGCGCGGGAGAACTGATCGAGGTGATGGGAAATCGTGAGAGCAGCCCGAGGTGGCGGACCGTGTCGGAGCCGCCGGTGTAATGCGAGTGGGGGAGATCGAGTCCAGCAGACTTGAGTGCTTGCTGGATTTCCGCGAGGTCGGCTTTGGTGCCAATTTCGCAGAGGCCGATGACATCCGGGTTGTTTTTGAGCAGGATGCGCAGGACAGCGGATTTTTCGGAATCGGGCTTTGGTTGGTTGACGACTTCGCGGCGGTCGATGATGCGATCCATGGTCAGCCAATTTTCCACATTGTAGGCAATGAAGCGCAGGTTGCCTGCGTTCGGGCTGCCGCTTGGCCGGGCGGCTTCGGCTGGCTCATTGGCATCGGCTTGGGTGAGCCAAGGTTTTGATGCGGCCGATTTGCGTGAAGCATCGTGCGAATCGGCGCCCGAGCGATCGCAGCCGGAAAGAATCAGCGCAAAAAAAATGCAGCAGAGCGCGCCGATGGATTTCGGGGCGAGCGTTTGACGCGCGCGGTTTCGCATGGCGCGCATGGCGATCAGGAGTCGCGTGGCTCCTTGCCGGGGGCGTCTTTGGTGCGGGCATCGGTCTCGGCGTGGGTGATTTCGCGCTCGAAATCGTCCTTGGCTTTTTTGAATTCGCCCATGCTCTTGCCGATGCCGCGTGCGAGCTCGGGGAGTTTTTTGGCTCCGAAGAGCAACAGGATCACGACGAAAATCATGATCATTTCAGGCATTCCGATGGGTCCCATGGTGGTTGTGTTGGTTGGTGAAAGGTTAGCTACGGAGGCGGGGGCGCGCAATCGAATTACCGCGAAAGTTTCGGCGGTTTCATGAATGTGCAGGGGTCACATCAATTTCCGCCATGCGGGTGAGGACATCCGCCTTGGGCGGGAGACGGCGTTCGACGCTTGCGAGCGAGCAGCTGGCTAAGGTCGTCGCGAGTTGGGCGCGCGCGATGGCGTCGAGCCCGGTGTTGAGGCCTGCGAGGTAGCCTGCGAGCAGGGCATCGCCGGCACCGACCGTGCTGGCGACGGAAATGGGCGGCGCTTTGGCCATGAGGGTGGCGCAGGGGTCGAGGAAAAATGCGCCCGCTTCGCCGAGCGAGAGAATGACGCGTGGGATGCCCGCTGCCTGGACTTCGAGGGCGGCCGACTGCGCAGCGGCGAGATCGGGAATGTCGCGGCCGAGGAGCTCGGCGATTTCGTGTTGGTTGGGCTTGATGAGCTCGACCTTTCGCTCGATCGCAACGCGCAGGGCATCGCCACTGGCATCGACCGCGACCCGCGCGCCTGCGGATTTGAGCAGGTCGATCAGCGCGGCGAAATCATCGAGCCAGAAGCCTGGCGGGAGACTCCCACCGATCAGGCACCACGATCCGTGCAGGTCGAGTCCGCGCAGATTGCTGTGGAGCGCTGCGATGTCGTGAGGGCTGACTTGAGCGCCGGGGAGGTTGATGTCGGTCGTGACCTCGCCGTTGCGCTCGACGAGTTTGATGCCGGTGCGTGTGCGGCCCGGGATTCGCACGAAGGCGTCGCGGATCGGGAGTTTGGAAAACAGCGTGGTGAAGTGCGTTTGATTTTCCGCGCCCAGAAATCCGGTGGCGGTGGTGCTGATGCCAAATTCGCCCAAGCGTGCGGAGACATTCACCCCTTTGCCGCCGGCCTGATGATGGCTTTGTTCGGCGCGGTTGACCGAGCCGGTTTGAAGTGAGGGCAAAATGATCGTCTGATCGATCGCCGGGTTGAGCGTGATCGTGATGATCTGGTTTGAGTTGTTCATATGCACTGCTTCGCGATGTGAATAAGTCGTGAATAAGTGGTGAATCAATGCGGAATCGCGACAAAATGTCCCGATTCAGGTGGGGGAGGAAATTTTTGGGTCTTTTTTCCTTGTACCAAATTCGTCGTCTGGTTCCCTCGCGGCGAAATTTGCCGCAGATGATGATTTGCGACCAATTTCGGCACACAAAACGCTAACCTGCGGCCGACTGGCTGCACCGACCAAGACGATGATCCCAACAAACGACCAAACGCATAGGACTGAGGAAACTGAATGCACCATCATGAGCCGTAGGAGCTTGTTGAGTGGGGTGGGCATGGCAGGCTTGGGATGGCTTGGTTCTTCGGTCTTGGGTTCGGCTTTGTCGCTTACTCCGAAAGTTTCCGTTGTGACCAGCCGCGGCAATGCCGCCCCCGCCGCGCAGGGCCAAGCAAGTAGCCTGTCGATGCCGGATCTGCCGGAAGAATGGCTGGTCGGCAATGGCAGACAGGCCAGCGAATATTTCCGTTACCTGAGCGCGCTCAAGCTCAAGCGCGTCGATGCCGCGCAGGTGCTCGAAGCCCATGCCAAGCAAAAGGGCGGCGTGTGGAACAGCATTCCGCCTAAGGCTTCATGGCGCCGCATGGGCTACACCTTGCGGGTTGCCGAGCGCATCGCGCAGGAATTGAATGTGCCCGAGGTTGAGGTCATTTCCGCTTTCCGTTCGCCCGATTACAATGCCCGCTGCCGTGGTGCGAGGACCCATTCGTGGCACCAGCAAAACATCGCGGTGGATGTGAAGTTCCCAATGCGTGCTTCGAAGGTCACCGCCATGGCGCGTCAGCTCCGCGACGAAGGTCTCTTCCGCGGTGGTGTAGGTGGTTATTGGAACTTCACGCACATCGACGCGCGCGGCCAGAACATCAATTGGTGAGCGGGCCTGACCCTAGGTCTTGAAGTCGCGGAGTTGGAATGACAACCAGCCGAGGATGAAGAGTGTGATGTTGAGCCCGGTCAGCAGCGCAAAGGATTCGGTTATTTTTGCCCACGGGATGTTTTGCTCCATGAGGAAGATCCACGCTCCCATGCGCCAGGTGATGAAGTAGCTTTCGTAGGGTTTGAAGAACGGGAAGTTCTGCAGGATCATGTCAACGAACAGGATCGTGAGCGTGATGATGGTGGCGGCGGCGGGTTTGATTTTGAGGCAGGAGAACATGAAGGCGATTGATGAGAGCGTGATCATGCTCACGCCAATGCCGGCTGCCGAGAGAGCAAGGCGGGAAGCGCCTTCCCACCATTCGGGATAGGCGGCGAAGACTTTCATTTTCGGTTCCATCACGAAGAGTCCGCCCTGCCAACCGACAGCGGCGACCGCCATCAGGTAGCCGGAGGCACCGACAAAAAAGACGAAGCTGAAGGTGTAGAGCGAGACCGCCGTGTATTTCACCAGCAGCAGGCGCAGGCGGCTGATTGGGCGTGAGAAAACCATACGCAGGTTGCCGTCCTCGTTTTCCTTGGCAACGATGTCGCCGGCGACCAGCGCGAAGTAAATCGAGCCAAGCAGGAACATGCTGAGAAGCATGATCGTGAAGGTGATGGTGAGCGAGCTGTAGTAGCTGCCGAATTCGAGGCCGTTGCGTTCGATCAGCCCGCGCATGTGTTGTTGGCTGCGCTCGAGTTTGTAAACAAAGAGGATGACTGCCTCCATGATAAGAAAGGCGCCATAGCCGATCCAGGTGCGCGGACGAGCGAAGAGTTTGCGGAGTTCGCCACGAAGTTGTTGGAGGAAGAGCATGGAGGCGTTAGGTCAGGAGTTTTTTTTGCCTGCGAGAATTTCCATGTACACATCCTCGAGCGAGCGGCGCAGCGGCGAGAATGCGCTTACCCGAATGCCTGCTTGAACGAGTGCGGAAAGCAGAATGGAAGGGTCGCTGCCGTGGGGGATCTGGATGATTCCGGGTGCGGCCATGTTGCCGCCGTTGGAGATGATCACGGGCATGGCCTTCTCCCAACAATCCAGATCGGCTGTGAAGCGGTCGGTTTCCTCGCGCAGCCCATCGATGGCTCCCTCGAACACCAGCTCTCCTTGGCGCAGAATCGTGACGCGGTCGCACATCAGTTCCACCTCGGCGAGCAAGTGGGAGTTGAAAAGTACGGTCATGCCGCGACTGTCGCGGAGGTTGAGGATGAATTCGCGGAACCACTTGATGCCTTCCGGGTCGAGTCCGTCGGTGGGTTCATCGAGCAGGAGGAGTTCCGGTTCGGGCAGCAAGGCTTGCGCGAGGGCGAGTCTTTGCCGCATGCCGTGGCTGTAGGTGCGCACTTTTGAGTGGATGCGTTGGGTGAGGCCCACCTCCTCGACGGTTTGTTTGGCGGCGGCAGCATCGAATCCGCCTGAATAGCTCATGAGGATGCGGAGGTTTTCCCAACCACTGAGGTAATCGTAAAAAGCCGGAGCCTCAAAAATCGCGCCGACCTTGCGAAGTGCTTTTGAGCGGTTGGTGGAAACGGGCGTGCCGCCGATGGTCACATCGCCGGAATCGGCCATGACCATGCCGAGGATGATGCCGAGGGTGGTGGACTTGCCTGCTCCGTTGTGGCCGAGGAGTCCGTGGATTTCACCTTTGCCGACCGAAAAAGAAACTCCGCGCAGGGCGGGCTTGCCGGCGAATGATTTGCGGAGGTTTTTGATTTCGAGCATGGCGCTTGCGGGATCAGTTGCCGGTGGCGAAGCGGAGTTGGTTTGAGCTGCTCGAGTCCGCGTAGAGGACATTCACGCCGGCCGGGTGCCATGATTCTTTGTCGCTGACGAGCGGGATCTTGTCGGGTCGGTTCTCGATGCCGAAAAACGATAACTGGGTGATGTGCTTGCCGCTTTGGGTGTTGTTCCAGAAATAGCTGGATCCGGATTTCGCATGGAATTCCTTGTCTTGCGGGCATTTGAAAGCCTGGTCGCTTTCGAGATAGGGACGCAGCACGGTTTCGAGCACCGGGGTTTCATCCGATTTTGAAAGTCTGCCCGATGCGATTTCGGGGAGTTTTTGTTGGTGATCCTGGAGGTAAGATTGCAGCGCCACGCCGATTCCACGCAGTTGTCCAAGGCATGCCGATGATCGGGATTTGGCGAGCATCGAGCCGCCCAAGGTGATTCCGATGCCGGTGAGTGCGGCGATGATCGCGACAACGACCAGCATCTCCAGAAGTGTAAAGGCTCGGCGCATGTGATTCATTATCGATCCCGGCCGAATTGGTTGCCGCGCAGTCCCTGCATGGTTTCGTTGATGGACTCCATGAGTGGGGCAAGATCGAGTTTGGTTTCCACGCTGGATTTTTGGAAATAAGCCCGGATGCCTTCCTGGCTGATTTTTTCCAGCAACTCGGGGCTCAATTCTTCGGCGCGAGTGATGTCCGCTTGGGTTTTTCCGTCGGTGATTTGCTTGAGCCCTTGCTCGACGAATTTCCGGCGTTGATCCGGCGGCATTGTGTCGAGCGCTTCCATGAAGCGGTTCATTGATTCGGCGATGGTGAGATCGATGAAGAGTGTTTTTTCGCGCGCGTTGAGTTTGCGGAAGAATTCCTCGCCAACGCGCTGGTCGCGGTTTTTTTCGCGTTCTTGGAAATCGAGTTTGTTGATGAGGTCGGCGATTTTCCGAATGTCTGTTTCGCGGTTGGCGGCCTGCTTGGCGTCGTTGGGTGATTCATTTCCTGACCAGTCGGCGAAGCGCGCGCGTTCGATTTGTTCTTTGATCCGAGCGGCAGTGGGCGTGCGTGATGAGGCAAAGGCCCGAATGCCCCAGACGACAAGCCAGACGAGTGCCAGCACGGCAAGGGCTCGAATGATGGTTGATTGTCGAGTCACGGCCAAAGCATAGGTTGTGTGTGGGCAGCCACAAGCCGCTGCTGATAAAACTTTTTGGAAGCGGATGCGTTTGACACCCGATGAGTGGGCCCGATAGTCGCTCAAGATTATCGTGAAAGGATCATGATCCAGCGCACCAGACAGACCGATGAGATCCGTGGCGCGGGAGCCATTGATTGCTGGTGCCTGCACGGGGCGGTGGGCGCGGCGTGTGATTGGCGTGAATTTGCGGCGGC
>JBIKIK010000194.1:0-3314 GCA_044361655.1 Luteolibacter sp.
CGGGTCTTCGCGGAAAATTTCAGCATGGGCGGGGAAGAGTCGGCCATCGCGGGCGACGAAGCCGTCGAATTCTTCGCGGCTTTTTTTGCGGAAGGTGAGGAACGAGCGGATGCCGTTTTCCGCGCGCGAATCCTGCTCGAGTTGAAAGGCCTCCATCAGCGAGGTCGTGTGCTGATAGATGTGGCGGGTGTGACGGTAGTAATCCCGCATGAACGCCTCGGTGCTGCGCAGGATGTTGCGTTGCGGATAGTTGAAGGCGGTAGCGACCACACCTTGGAGTTGAAGGGTGAGTTGGTCGGTGGCTTTGCCGCAGTGGTAGTGGAGCTCGTTGCGAACGCGGTGGATGAAGTCGAAGGCGGCTTCGAGCTCGCGGAAGGCGGCGACGGTGAGCAGCTTGCATTCCACGAGGTCCTCGAGACTGCTGCTGCCGCGCTTCACGCGGGCAACCCATTGGATGCTTTGATAGTCGCGCAGCCCGCCGCAGCTTTCCTTCACATTTGGTTCCTGCAGGAAGACCGTATGCGAGTATTTTTCATGACGGCTGCGCATGTCCTGGCGGCGCAGCTCGAAGAAAGCCGATTGGCCTTTGTCGATGCATTCCTTGGCGAAGCGGGTTTGAAAATTTTCAAACAACTCAGTGTCGCCGCAGACAAGGCGCGCATCCATGAGCGAGGTTTTGTTTTCCTGATCCAGCCTTGCCTGCTCGATGCATTCGGAAATCGAGCGGCAGGCATGGCCGACCTTGAAGCCCATGTCCCAGAGGAGATAGAGGATGTCCTGCACGAGGTCCTGCAGCGCTTGCGGCAACTTGTTGGATGCGCGCGGCAGGAGGAAAAGGATGTCGATGTCCGAGCGCGGGTTGAGCAGGCTGCGGCCGTAGCCGCCGGTGGCGACGAGTGTGATCGGGAGCTTGCTGCTGCCCTTGAGCGAGTTGATCGAGGTCTTGAGAATCGCGCTGAGGATCGTGTCAATGAGGCTCGCGCGGTTGCGTGCAATTTCAAGTCCGCCGGCACCGGAACGGTGGCGCATGAGGATGCGTTCTTCCTCGATGTGGAGAAAGCGTTTGAAGAGCGCGATGCGCTCGGTCGCGGTGAGTTGTCCTTCGACGGCAGGCTTGAGGGTTTCCGCCGCGTGGCTTTCGAGGGATTTGAGGTAATCGGACATCGGGATCTTGTGGCGGGTGGCGCGGGTTATGGATCAGGCCTTGCGGGCCATCGCTTCACCCATGCGGGCGTAGAGTTCGGTCTGGTTGGATGAATGCTCGAGCAAGTCGGCATCGAGCTTCACCGCGCCGGGTTCGAAGATTGTGATGGTGGAGGATCCGCCGAAGGCGAAATAGCCTTTTTCCGCGCCTTTTTCCACTGCTTTGCCGGGCTTGAAGGTCTGGTGAATTTCGCCCACGCAGGTGGCGCCGATTTCCAAAAGCAGGACCGTGCCGAGGTCGGGGGTTTCGAGTTGGGTGATGCTGCGCTTGTTGGTCCAGAGGTAGGAAAGTTTTTCGCGCAGCGCGATCGGCGAGACGGAAAATAATGGGCCTTGGATCGTGTGGGTCGCCGATGGAATGCCGGCGCAGGGGAAATGGTAGCGGTGGTAGTCGACCGGGCAAAGCCGTGAGAGCACTAGCGCGCCGTCGGCGAAGCGCTTGGCGAGTGTGGCATCGCCCAAGAGAGCGGTGAGGTCGAATTTCTGACCTTTCACAAAAACGCTGTCGATCGATGAGGCGCGCTGGAAGCCGAGGTGGCGGCCATCGGCGGGGAAGGTGATGCGCGAAGGATCGGGCTCGATCGGGCGTGCGGCGGGCTTGAGCTTGCGGTAGAAAAATTCGTTGAAGCTTGCGAACGAGCTCGGCGGATCAGCGAACTCCGTGGCATCGACGCTGTAGCGTTTGATGAAAGGGGCGATGCGCGCGGCGGACTTGGCGGCGTTCATGCGCCAGCCGTACCATGCGGAGAAAAACGGGCGTTTCACAAACGCGTGCAGGGCGATTGCGCCGAGCGGGCTGCCATAGGTCCAGCGCAGGAATCCCTCACCATAGACCTGCTCGGTCTCGAATGATTGCGTGCTGCGGTTGTAATATCGGATGGGGGCCACGCCGCTGTATGTAAGGCCTCGCCGGCCAATCCGCAAGGATCGCGGCAGTGCATGAATAATGTGTTGGGAAATGCCGCCGGATGAATGTAGCTTTTCAACATATGTCGAACGCGCGCGATCAACGAAACAGGCAAATCGTCTGGGCGGCGGTCATTTTGATCGGCATCGGGCTGGTGGTATCCGCGACTTTGCTCTTCGGCCGCAAGTTGCCGGGGCTGTGGGGCGAGTGGGCCTCGACCTTGATCGGTGTGATGACGACACCATTTCTGATGGAGGCATCGTTTGTGTTGATCGGCATCTCGATCGTGGCCCTGGTGAATCATGTGGCGGCCCTGCGATCGGGTGATGAATGGGTGAGCCTTGAGAGCTTTGAAGCGGCAGAGGGCGACAAAGACAAATGAGCGAGATGACCCACGATGCCGGCGATGTCGATGATGAGGCGCTGCGATCGGCGGTGGATGTCGTCAGGTTTGTGCGACTTGCGGGCAATGATGCCGAGGGTCTGGTGAGAATGATGAAGGAGTATCTCGACGAAACGCGCAGCATTTCGGCCATGTGGCCAAACTTGTTGCAGGCCGGCAAGGAGAGGGAAGTTTCCGAGCAACTTCACATGTGCAAGGGAGGTGCGGCGATCTTCGGGTTTGCGCGCGTCATGGCCTTGATCGCTGACCTTGAAAAGGGATCGCTCGATCCGGCATCCTATGATGCGCAGGCATTCGAACGCGAGCTCGCCTTGGCCGAGCGCGCCGTCAAGGCGCTGGCGGGAGGGCGGCTCCGATGAAGTCCAAGGTGCAGTCGCCGGAGAAAGAGCTGCGCTTCACGAGGTCGGGCCAAGCGGTGATGTTCTGGCTGCTTGCCGCGATGCTTGCAGGCACGGCGGTGACGCTCGGGCTGACTTCTATTTATCGCGACATCAATCCCGCGTTGCCGCATCCGGCTTGGATGCTTTTGCCGCTTGTGGCTGCCATTTTTTTACTGCGCTTCGCCGTGCGCATGACGCGTCATGCCTACTTGATCCTAACGCCGATGGGTGTGGAAATTTTTCCGCTGTGGCGACCGGAGCAGGGGATGCGCTTGGTGCTTTGGCAGGAGATCGATGCGGTGGAGTTTGATGAACGCCTCAAGCTCATGACTCTGCACTTCGATGCCGCGAAAACTTCCGGTGTGCATGTGACATTGCGGCCGATCCGTGCGGGCCTGCGTCCGGCGCTCGCGAAAGCGGT
>JBIKIK010000195.1:0-3308 GCA_044361655.1 Luteolibacter sp.
TCGATCAACGACGGACCGCTGGCTGGCAAGGAAGGCAAGCATGTCACTTCGCGGGCGATTCGCGAGCGCCTGATGCGCGAGTTGAAGACCAACATTTCCATTCAAGTCGAAGACACCGATCTCTCGGGCGTGTTCAATGTTTCCGCGCGTGGTGCGATGCAGATCGCGGTGCTGGTCGAGCAAATGCGCCGCGAGGGATTCGAGGTCTGCGTTTCAAGGCCGATGGTGATCTATCGTCGCGACGAGGGCGGCAAGTTGCTCGAGCCATTTGAAACACTCTATGTCGAGGCACCGGGCGATTATACCCAGGGCATTCTCAAGTCGCTCGCCAACCGCAAGGGTCTGATGGAACACATGGACACCGAGCCGAGCGGACGCACCTTCATTCAAGCGGTGATCCCAACGCGCGGCCTCATCGGTTTCGAAACCGAACTGGTGAACCTCACTTCCGGTCATGGCATCATGAGCCACCTTTTCAAGGAATACAGCGAGTACGCTGGCGAAATCACTACCCGCACGACCGGCACGCTGGTCTCGATGGATTCGGGTGCGGCCACCACTTATTCGCTGCAAGCGCTCGAAGAACGCGGCATTCTCTTCGTCGGCCCCAATGATGCAGTCTACGCCGGCATGCTCGTTGGTGAAAACCCGCGCGTCGGCGACCTGCCGGTCAACCCGGTGAAGGAAAAGCATCTCGACAACATGCGTTCGTCGGGTAAGGACAAGACCTCCAAGCTCACTCCGCCGATTCGTTTTTCGCTCGAGCGTGCGATCGAGTACATCGACAGCGATGAACTCGTCGAGGCCACCCCGCAAAACATCCGCCTGCGCAAGCGCATCCTCGATGCCAACGCCCGCAAGCGTTCCCAGAAGGGTGTCGAGGACCGCGGCAACCGCGGCTGATTCCTGTCTTGCCGCATCGAATCGATGCTGGCAAATTTTTCACCCCAATATCCCCAACGCCATGGCCAACAAGGATTTCACCGACCCCGTCCGCATGGAGAAGATCGTCTCGCTGTGCAAACGCCGCGGATTCATTTTCCAAGCGGGCGAACTTTACGGCGGCCTTAACGGATGCTGGGACTTCGGCCCACTCGGTGCCGAGCTCAAGCGCAACCTCAAGGACTATTGGTGGCGCAAGACCGTGCAGGAGCGCGAAGATGTCGTCGGCATGGATGGTGCTATCCTCACGATGGAGCAGGTACTCGTTTCCTCCGGCCATGTCGGTGGATTCAGCGACCCGATGGTCGATTGCAAAACCTGCAAAGGCCGCTTCCGCGCGGACAACCTTGAATCATCCCAGTGCAAGGAAAAGCCTAGCGTATGCCCCGGTCAGTCGCCGAAGTGCGAACTCACCGAGCCGCGTCAGTTCAACCTGATGCTGCAAACCAACTTCGGTGCCACCGGCGAGCAGATCGCTTATCTGCGCCCCGAGACCGCACAGTCGATTTTTGTGCAGTACAAGAATGTGCTCGATTCCAACCGCGTGAAGTTGCCCTTCGGCATCGCGCAGATCGGCAAGTCGTTCCGCAACGAGATTAACCCGCGCAACTACATCTTCCGCTCGCGTGAGTTCGAGCAAATGGAGATCGAGTACTTCTGCCATCCGGATGACGGCATGCGCCTCACCGATGAGTGGCTTGAGGAGCGTCTGAAGTTTTACGAGGAGATCGGCATCCCGCGTGCCAAGCTCCACATCCTCGATGTGCCCGATGGCGATCGTGCGTTTTACTCGAAGAAGACCTACGACATCGAATACGAATTCCCCTTCGGCATCCAGGAGCTCGAGGGTGTCGCATACCGCACCGATTACGATCTCGGCGTGCACCAGAAGGGCGCGAACAAGCCGCTCGAATACTTCGACGAGGAGACCAAGCAGAAGTTCCTGCCGCATGTCGTCGAGCCCTCCGCCGGCTGCGACCGCACCCTGCTCGCTCTTATTTGTGAGGCCTTCGATGAGGAGACGCTCACCGACGAGAAAGGCAATGCTGATGTCCGCACGGTGATGCGCTTCAAGCCCGCGATGGCACCGGTGAAGGTCGCCATTTTCCCGCTGCTCAAAAAGAACGCCGAGCAAGTCGCGATCGCCAAGGGCATCCAGAAGAAACTCCAGGCATGGATGAATGTCGCCTACGACGACTCCGGTGCCGTCGGCCGCCGCTATCGCCGCCAGGACGAAATCGGCACGCCATTCTGCATCACGGTCGATTTCGAAACGCTCGGCGAAGGCGGAGATGAAATTAAAAACACTGTCACCATCCGCCATCGCGATTCGATGGAACAAGAACGCCTGCCGATCGACGCCCTGCTGCCATGGCTGCTCGAGCGCGTGAGGTGATGGGGGTGATTTGAAGGCCAAATCGAAACGCTGAGGCGCGGAGAGCGGAGAGGGCTTCGCAGAGAGGGGTTTGGGGTCCTTACGGCTTGTCTCAATTCACAAAAAACTCCGCGCTTTTCTTCGCGCGCTTCGCGCCTCCGCGTTTCGATGAAAACTCACTCTGGAAAATAATGCTTTAGCGCCTCGATCGCACCGTGGGCGTGGATGCCCTTGGCGATGAGGCCGCCGGATGCGGAGACTTTGGCGTGGATCTCTGGCACGGAGTTGGCGGGGCAGGCGGTCATGCCGGCGTGGGCGGCATCGAGCATGTTGAGGTCGTTGTGGCTGTCGCCGATGGCAAAGCAGTTGGCTGCGGTGAGTTGATGTAGCCGTGCCACTTCCGAGAGGCTGCTGCCTTTGTGGAAATCGCGATGACCAAAGCGCAGGTAGATCGAGTTGCGCTGCCATGAGAGATGGGGTTCGTCGGCGGCAAGCGGAGCGATGCGGCTGACGATCCATTCCATTTCTTCCACGGTGCGTGAAATGATGCCGGCAGGTTCGCCTTCCATGTCGATCCACTGCGCGCCGGTGTGTTCCTCGATGTCATGGCGGATGCGTGTGAGCAATTTTTTCGCACGCTTGAAGAGCCGGAGGATTTCCTTCTCGCATTGTTTGTTCCATGGCGTGTGCGGCACCCAGCGTCCGAACTTGTTGGGGATGTAAATTTCGCGTTCGCGCGCAACGACCCAATCGGGCAGGAAGGGGAATCGGCTTTCGAGAAATCCTTCGATCATGTGGACCATCGAACGCCCGGTGTTGATGCCCCAACAGGCCTGATGCGTTTCGCGGATGCGTTGGATCAATTCGAAAAATTCCGGCGGGACCGGCGGACTCGATGCGGGGTCGTGCAGAGTGCCATCGAAATCAAACGACAGAATCGCGGCTGGCTTGGCGGGCGCGGGAAGTGTCCTCATGCGATGGGCTGGTGGGG
>JBIKIK010000029.1:0-11449 GCA_044361655.1 Luteolibacter sp.
ACAGCATTCCGTGAATGCCTTGCGCCGGGTGGTCCGCAAGGTTCAGCAGGGGCACAATGTGTACATCCCTTCCATTTCGGAAAGTTCCGCCCGATTCCACTCTCAGCACAATGGTGCGGCAATGAAGAACCAAGACACATCAAAGCTGACTTCTCGTGAAATCGAGGTGCTCCAGTGCATTGCTGGAGGCAGCTCCAATAAACAAACGGTAGAGGTACTCGGCATCAGCATCAAAACGGTCGAAAAACATCGCGGACACCTGATGGAAAAACTTGGCATCCACAATACCGCCAGCCTCACCCGCTATGCCATCACGACAGGCATCGCGCATGCCTAAGGCGTACCCCCTAGAATACGGGTAGGGTTTCACCCCATGGCATTAAAAAAATTCGAGAACACACTCGAGAAGTGGTCAATCCACAATTCAACGACATGAAAACAATCAACATACGCACCACAATTCTTATACTGGCCACCGCGCTTTTGGCTTTGATCGGATCAAGTTGTCGTACCGTCAGGGGCTTCGGAGGTGATGTCGGCGCAGTCGGCGGCCACATTCAAGACTCCACAAGATAAAGCATGGACTTGGCTAGAGATGACGGGACTTGCTCCAGACCTAAACGGCTTAGTGCCATGCCGCGTCATCATCGGATTAGTCCTTACTTAGTGTCACACACATTATCCATTTAAAGAACCAATTCCATGTTACTTACCATTGCAATTGTCCTGTTTGTACTTTGGCTCCTTGGCTTGGTGACGAGTTTTACCTTGGGGGGATTTATTCACATTCTACTGGTAGCTGCTATCATCATCGTCCTGCTTCGCGTGATCCAAGGTCGCCGCCTCATCTAGCTGGAATTTTCTTGGGGGTTTTCGCGACTTTGGTGGTGAATCTTTTCTGATAGAGTCGGCGCCGCAGGGCCGCGTCGCCCTACCGGGATGTGACATTGGCCGGGCGCATGTGCCACCCATTTGAAGAAGTGGCTTTTCAGTCGGTGCGCATCAGTTAGGTTGGTCGTGTCGATGGAACACATGGAGCAGCAAGCGGCGCTAGCCAAGGCTGGCAATGGCAACTGGCGCATTCTTGTGGAGGCGTTCAACCGCTACTTCACGCAGGGAGGGCTCACGCATGGGGCGGCGCTGGCTTATTATGCGGTGTTTTCGCTCGGGCCGATGCTGCTTATTGCGACCGCCATCACCGGATGGTTTTTTGGTGAGGATGCGGCGCGCGGCGAGTTGCGCGACAAGCTTGTGGATACTTTCGGTCAGGACACGGCCACGACCATCGAGGCATTGCTTGCGGGAGTGCGGGCGCACACCGGCTCGGGTTGGGCGGCAGTGGTTGGTTTGGTTGTTTTGCTTTACACGGCCTCAAGCGTGATGCGTCAGCTCCGGGAGTCGATGAACTTCATTTGGCAGGTGCCGCACCTCAAGGAGGCCACATGGTGGAAGTGGGTTGAGCACTATTTGATCTCGTTGCTGGGCGTGATCATTGCCGGGCTGCTTCTCATTCTTTCGCTGATATCGACGACCACTCTTGCCGCGATGAAAAAATACCTGCCCGAGGGTTTGCCTTACTCGGGCAATGTGCTGCTTGCGGTGGAGTTTGGCCTTACAGTCATCTTGGTGACCTTGGTGTGCGCGTTGATTTTCAAATTTCTTCCCGAGGCGCGTGTGCTTTGGCGTTATGTTTGGCTTGGGGCTTTTGGCACGGCCTTGTTGTTTTCCCTCGGTAAACTTGGGATGGGTCTGTACCTCGGTTGGTTGAGCGCGGGGTCTTTTTACGGCGCGATGTCGTCGTTCATGATCCTGCTTTTCTGGATGTATTATTCCGCGCAGGTGCTCGTGCTGGGTGCCTACTTTACCGAGATGACCAGTCGCGCGCGGATGGCGGTGAAGGCGGCGCGTGGAATAGCCTGAGTGATCGGCGTTCAGTAATATTTTGGGTAACGGGCGGGGCGGCTGAGGTTGTTGTGGATCAGGGCGAGAGCCAAAATGATGAGCACGCCGCTGAGCGTGGGAAACCACAGGAAGCTCCATGCCGGTTGGCTTAGGAAAATGATGATTGGGTTCGAGCCGGCGGGCGGATGCACGATGCGCAGGCTCATCATCGCGGCGATGGCGGTGCCGGTCGCGAGGCCCATTCCCCACCAGCATGGCCCGGTGAGATGGAGGGAAATCAAGCCGATGAGTGTGGTCAGGAGATATCCGCCGAGAACATGTCGTGGCTGGGCAAAAGGTGCGTCGGGAAAACCGAAGACCATGACGCAGGTGGCACCGAGGGAACCGAGTACGAGGGGTGTGTTGGTGCGGGATGTCAACCGTCCGAGTGAGGCAATGGCGAGAGTCACGCCCAAGCATGCGAGGGCGATGCTGCGCAGTTCCGGTCGCGGCGGGCGAGCCGCGCCATCGCCTTTCATTTTTTCGAGCAGTTTCATTGGGTAAAATATGGGCGGACCGAAATGAATGCCGAGCCTGTGCATGTAAATAATAGGTTTCAGCTTTTTTGAAGCAAGCCAGCAGGACGCGGGCCACGAGAGCATGCGGGCGTTCTTGCTTGAGGTCTTCGGGGTAATTTCGTAGTTTGTCCCATGGTCAAAAACAGCTTCTTTGCAGGCATGGCTGCGATGGCGATGGCAACTTCACTGCATGCCGAGGTGGAGATGGCGGCGAGTTTGGATGTGCTTTTGGATGTACCGAAGTGCTGGGAGCTGACACCCGAAAGTTTTGAAAAACATTTCGATGCGATTCGCCCCGAGTTGTTCCGGTGGATCACCAGCGACCGCACGCGTGTGAAATTGAGTCGCGCCCTGTATTCGAATGCGAAGATCGAATTGACCGCATTCGGCGGAGTGGTTCCGGTGGAGGAGGCGGTGGTGGATTTTTCCGGTGGCAGACTCAACATGGTGACGCTATCGATCTTCAACCGCGGTGATGCGGGTGAGATCGGCGAAGCGGATTTCAAGAGCCGTCACATCGCGGCGGGCAAGGCGGTGGGTGCGAAGCTGAATGCAAAGCCGACGGCTCGTCCGGCGAACCGGCAGCAGGGGCTTGTGACCGAGGGTTACAGCTGGTCGTCGCCATCGGGCGTGGCGATGTTGGAAATGAACGAGGGTGCTTTGGGTGTATCGGCGCGTGAGTTTCTTCGCCTGCGCATCGCGCGACCGGATGCGGAGGGGGTCTTGGCGACGAGCATGAAGAACGGCGGTGGTGCTGCTGCGGCAAGGCTCAGCGATTTGCCGGGAAATGTCGCGCGCGATGACAAAGGGAATGTCTTCATCCGCAACCTTCCGATGGTCGATCAAGGAAACAAGGGCTACTGCCTGCCGGCATCAACACAGCGGATTTTCGAGTACTATGGCATCGGTGCCGACATGCATCAGATCGCGCAGGTGGCCGAGTCCGAACCCGGCAAAGGCACCAGCGCACTATCGATGGCCAAGGAACTCGACCGCATCGATTTCCGTTTCAAAACCCGCCTCGTCGTGATGGCGATGATGTCCGAAAGAGAATTGGTCGAGGTCGAGGTGAAGAAAGGTGAGTACCTGGTGGGCAAACCGGTGGATGAGCGCAAGTTCATCAAAGGCATTCATGATTTCATCGACGACGGCATTCCCTTGCTTTGGTCGCTCGAGCTCGGACGCTTCCCCGAAGAGCCGGATTTGAAACCACAAACCTCGGGTGGTCACATGCGGATCATCATCGGATACAACGAAAGCACGGGGCGGCTGATCTTTTCCGATTCATGGGGTGCAGGCCATGAGTTCAAGACGATCAAAGCGAGTGACGCTTATGCGGCGAGCATGGGCTTGTTCGCGCTGAAGCCGACGCTGAGGTGAGAGAGAAGAGACAAGAAGCAAGATTCAAGAATCAAGAGAAGAGAGGGAGGGGCGGGATAAAAGCTGAATGCCCTGTGAGCTTTGGCGAACTTGGAAAATCAAGCGCAGCTCACTTGGCATGGACGGAACGAAGTGGAGTCAAAGCGGAAAGCAAAAAGCTGAAATGAGGAAGACTCGGCGCCGCGGGCCGCATCGCCCTACCGTTGGTGAATCTTGGAGCGAGACGCACCAAGTACGGCCTGGAGCAGGATGCTCTAGCAACGATGAAGATGCGGCGGCTTTTTGCTCTTCACCCAATAACCAATCACAAATAACCAATAACTCTTCTCCCACACCCATCAAAGAATCGATCCCGGCTTGTAGCTGGCGGCTTTGGGGTGGGCCTTGGTGATTTCTTCCACGGCAGTGGCGAAGGCGGCGACTTGGGATTTGGCGGCGCCGGATTCGCGGTCGCCTTGGGCGAGGATGGCATCGAGTGTGGCGCGTTGGAGGCCGATGCGTGAGTCGCCTGCAAGGCGATCGACGAGGTTGTTGCGATCGATTGTGCCGTTGCGCAGGTCGGCGACGGTGGCGAGCGCGTGTTCCTTGATCGCCTTATGAGCGGTTTCGCGTCCGACGCCGGCTTTGACCGCTTCCATCATGATGGTGGTGGTCATGAGGAAGGGGAGGTAGTGGGCGGTTTCCGCGGCGATGACTGCGGGGTAGGCATCCATTTGATCGAGGATGGTGAGGAAAGTTTCGAACATGCCGTCGATGGCGAAAAAGGCATCGGGCAGCATCACGCGACGCACGACCGAGCAGGAAACATCGCCTTCGTTCCATTGATCGCCGGCGAGGGCGGATGCCATGGCGAGGTGGCCTTTGAGGATCGCGTGAAAGCCGTTGACGCGTTCGCAGGAGCGCGAGTTCATCTTGTGCGGCATTGCGCTCGAGCCAGTTTGGCCCGGTGCGAATCCTTCGCTGGCGGTTTCGTGACCGGCCATGAGGCGCAGCGTGCGGCAGAATGATGAGGGGCCCGAGCAGAGATCGACGAGTACCGAGATGCTGCGGAAATCGAGTGAGCGCGGATAGACTTGGCCGACATTTTTCCAGACTGCGGGCATGCCGAGATGAGCGACAACTTGCGACTCAAGTTTGGCGACCTTCGAAGCATCGCCTTCAAACAGCGAGAGTTGATCCATCTGCGTGCCGACTGCGCCTTTCAATCCGCGCACCGCGTAGCTGGCGATGTGGCTTTCGAGTGCCTCGAATGATGAGGCGAGTTCTTCGCCAAACATCGCGACGCGCTTGCCGAAGGTGGTCGGTTGCGCGGCGACATTGTGGGTGCGGGCGGTGAGCACGAGTTCGTCCCATTGTTTTGCGCGTTGCGCGAGTCGGGCGAGCGCGGCAACCGACTTATCGCGGATCACCAACAGCGATTTGTAAACCTGCAGTTGCTCGACATTTTCGGTGAGGTCGCGCGAGGTCATGCCTTTGTGCACCTGCTCGTGACCGGCGAGGCCGTTGAACTCCTCGATGCGCGCCTTCACATCGTGGCGGGTGACCCTTTCGCGTTCCATGATCGAGCGGGTGTCGACCTGATCCTTCACCTTTTCGTAAGCGGCGATCGCTTCGGCGGGAATGTCGAGGCCGAGGTCGCGCTGGGCCTTCATCACGGCGATCCAGAACTCGCGTTCGAGGATGATGCGGCCCTCGGCGGACCAGATGGATTGGATTTCGGTGGAGGCGTAGCGTTCGGCGAGGATGTTGGGGATCACGCGGCGGAGCATGGACGGCCGGATGCGGCGATTCAAGCGAGTCTTGGAACAAATCGCGCGCGATGTGCGCATTTCGTAGGCTTTCGGGTCTACCATAAAAGGCGAATCGCCCCTTGACCCCGGCGCTTGGGGCCACTACCAAAGCGCCCTCATGGGATTTGAAACACTTGGGCTCTCCGCAGCCGTTCTGGAAGCCATCAAGGAATCCGGCTACAACACACCGACGCCGATCCAGGCCCAGGCCATTCCGATCATCCTCGAAGGCCGCGATGTCATCGGCGCTTCGCAGACCGGTACCGGCAAGACCGCGGCCTTTGCGTTGCCGTCACTCTCGAAGGTGACGCGCATGGGCAAGCCCCAGATCCTCGTGCTCGAACCCACACGCGAACTCGCGCATCAAGTTGCTGAGTCATTTCAAAAATATGGCAAGCACACTGGCCTCAAGGTCGCTTTGCTTTATGGTGGTGTGGGGCTCGGCAAACAAACCGAAGAACTCGAAGCCGGTGCCGATATCGTTGTCGCGACTCCCGGCCGCCTGATCGACCATTTCTACCGCACCTCGATGCGCTTTGGCGAAGTGAAGATCCTCATCCTCGACGAAGTCGACCGCATGCTCGACATGGGCTTCCTGCCACAAGTGCGCAAGATCGTGAACCTCTGCCCGTGGGAAGGCCGCCAAACGCTTTTTTTCTCGGCCACCATGCCGGCGGCGATCCAGACCTTCGCGCAGTGGTGCCTTGTCGATCCGATGAGCGTGGAAATCGCGCGTCGCGCGGTGGCCTCGACCGTGACCCATGCCTTCTATCCGGTCGCGATGGATCAACGCGACGAGCTCCTGCTCGCGTTGCTCAAGGAGACCGACTATCATTCGGTGATGATCTTTACGCGCACTCGCAAGGAAGCCGATGATGTCACTTCGCTGATCAAATCGACCGGTCAACCGAAAGTCGCCGCGATGCATTCGGACATCAATCAAGTCGATCGCATGAAGGCGCTTGCCGGATTCAAGAGCGGTGATTTTGAAATCCTCGTCGCCACTGATGTCGCGGCGCGTGGCATCGATATCTCGGGCGTGTCGCATGTGATCAACTACCGCGTGCCGGAAAATGCCGAGGACTATGTGCACCGGATTGGCCGCACCGGTCGTGCCGAGGCCGAGGGTGATGCCTTCACGATCCTCACCGCCGATGAGCTAGATTACGCGAAATCTGTCGAGGTCTTCATCGATCAGAAAATTCAGCGCAAGAAACTCGAGGGCTTCGGCTACACTTACACCGCCCTGCTCGATGATTCACCGCCCAAGCCCGTACGCCGCAAGCCGGTGGGCGGTAAAAAAAGGCGCTGAGGCAGGCAGGGACTTGAAGGCAGGGCTTTCGGGCAGGGACATTTGCCCCAAAGGTTCGCGCAAATGTGTATAATCGCACTACTGCTAGTGTTACGCCAACTCACCTGCGCGCAAATCGGAAGCCTGGAAAGGCACGCACCAAGCGGCGCATTTCTAGCTTCATCAGGATGGCTGTCACCTCGTGCGCGGGCAGCCCGCAACGCTGGATGATCGGATCGATGGCCAACTCCGAACTGTCGAGGACCGCCAGCACCTTGGCCTCGTCTTCCGGCAGATCGGAAAAATTCGTTTGCTCCGATAGGGACGGATTGGTTTCGGAGTTGTTTGAGTTTGCGGCAAAAGGCAGCTCGCCGAGATCGTCGAGAATGTGGCTCGCATCGGCGACCAAAGTTGCGCCGTCGCGGATGAGTTGATGGCAGCCTGCGGAGGTCGCTTTGTCGATCGGGCCGGGCACGGCAAAGATGGGCCGACCGTATTCCGAGGCGAGATTGGCGGTGATCAGCGAGCCTGACCATGCCGGGCATTCGACAACCAGCAAGGCGCGCGACCATGCGGCGACGATGCGGTTGCGCATGGGAAAGGTCTGCTTGTCGGGTGCGGTGTGAAGTGGGAATTCGGAAACGACCGCGCCAAATCCGTCGGCAGTTTTTTCCGCGAGCGCGAGGTTTTCCGGCGGATAAAGTTTCGCGAGGCCGGAGCCGATCACCGCGATCGTGCGGCCATTGGCGGCGATCGCCGCTTCGTGCGCTGCGGTATCGATGCCGCGCGCAAGGCCGGACAAAATCGTGAAGCCCGATTGCGCCAACTGATAGCTCAGCTTGCGTGTCGCTTGCGTGCCATAATGCGTCGCCCGCCGCGAACCGACCACGCCAATCGCATGACGATCACGCGGCTCGATCTTTCCCCACACATAGAGCAGCAGCGGCGGATCATAGGCCTCGCGCAAGGGCGCGGGATAGTCGGCATCATTCTGAGTCACGATGGAAATGCCGCGTTCTTTCGCCTCGCGGATTTCCGCCACAGGGTCGGCATGATCCTGCCACGTGCGGATGATGCCCGCGGTTTCATGGCCGATGCCATCGACGCGCTTGAGGAGTTCCTCTGGCGCTTTGAGGATCGCCGACGGATCGCCAAACGCCTCCAACAAACGCCGCACGCGCACCGGACCAATGCGGGGCAGCATGTTGAGCGCGACCAGTGCTTCAAGCGGAGACATCGATGCCCACTCTGGACCGGATCGCGACGGAGGTCAAAGAGTGAAATCGTCGTTTCATGGAATGTTCCCAACGCTTCTGGTCTTGCCCCACGGGCCTTGGCTTTTCAAGATCCGCGCATGCTCGAAACCACCGCCGCACTCAAAGCCCTCTTGTTGAAAAAATCCGTACGCACCGGCTGCTTCACGCTCGCCTCCGGCAAACAAAGCGACCTCTACATCGATTGCCGCGTCACCGCGCTCGACCCCTTTGGCGCCAACCTCATCGGCGATCTCGGCTGGCATGCGGTGCGTTCGAAAATCCACTCCGAGCATCTCAAGATCGATGCCATCGGCGGCATGACGCTCGGCGCGGATCCGATTTCGCTGGCGATTGGCATGACCTCCGCCGCGAAGCACCCGGACGAGGCCCTGCAAGTTTTCACCGTGCGCAAGGAACCGAAGGGTCACGGTGCGGGAAAACAAATCGAAGGAAATTTCCAATCCGGCAACACGGTGATCGTCGTCGATGATGTCATCACCACCGGCGGCTCGACGCTCAAGGCGATCGATGCCATCGAGCGCGAAGGTGGTAAGGTCGCGTTTTGTCTTGTGCTGGTCGATCGCGAGGAAGGCGGCCGCCAGGCGATCGAGGCGCGCGGCATCCATGTGCTGCCGCTCTTCACGCGCAGCACGCTGCTGGGCGAGTGATGCGGCGTTCGTGTCGCGCGAATGGCTTTGCACTCGGCAGATAAAAGATTTGCCCAAGGCGCGTTGCTGGGTTTGGCTCTCGGCGCTGTCAGGGGCCGTGGAGGTTCGGCAGGCGAACCCCGCCAGGCCTTGATTGGAGCAACGGTAGTTTGTCCGGACTTGCCGCGGATTCCCTGGCAGCACCCCCGCGGGTTTCAACTTGCCATCGGCGATGAGCCGCCGATCTTGGCTTCATGAAAAATTTGCTGCGCGCATTGCTTTGTTTCATCGCCACCGGAAGCCTTGTCACGGCCGAGGAAAATCCGGCAAAGCACGCCCCCAAACAGGCAGGCTCATCGCGATACATCAGCGAAGCACCTCTGCCCAAAGGCTGGCCCGAGCCAGGGCCGTACAAACAGGTCACACGCAAAAGCTACCCGGCCTACCGCGCCGCCTTCACGCCCAACCAAAGTCCCAACAGCGGATTTCGCAGGCTGTTTTCGCACATCAAAAGCAAAGGCATCCCGATGACCGCGCCGGTCGAAATGACCATGCAGGAAGGCAAAAACGAGGAAATGCAAATGGAGGAAATGGCCTTCCTTTACCAAAGCACGCAGGTTGGAGAAACCGGCAAGGATGGCGAGGAGGTCGTCGTGCGCGATGTGCCCGCGCAGGAAACTTTGAGCTACGCATGGCAGGGGCTTCGCAGCAAATCTTCGATCGCGCGCGCCCGCAAGGCACTCGATGAAGCGCTCGCCGCCCAAGGCCTCAAGGCCAGTGGCTATCGCCTGCTCGGCTACAACAGCCCCTTCATCCTGCCGTGGCGCCAGACCCACGAGCTGCAGGCACTTTTGCGTTGAGACAAGTGCCGGTTCCTTCTTGCCAGCGTGGCCTGCATCGCTTTTTCTCTCCGCCCGCACATGTCCTTACTTCCTACCGCTGACCTCCTGGCGCTCGATTTGGACGGCTTGAAAAGCCGCCTCTCGAAACTCAGGAGGTATCTTTGACATCCCCACTCTCGAAAACGAAATCCAAACGCTCGAGGAAGCGATGGGCGCGCCCGAGTTCTGGAACGATGCGGAAAAGGCCAAATCGATTTCATCCAAAGCGGCCGGGCTGAAGAAAAAACTCGAGTCCTTTCTCAAACTCGAATCCCGCCGCGGCGACATCGAGGAAGGGATCAACCTCGCCAAGGAATTTGACGATGCCGACCTCGCGCGCGAGGCGATCGACAACGCGAAACAACTCGAGACTGATCTTCGCTCGTTCGAACTGCTCACGCTGCTCGACAAGCCAAGCGACATTTCGCCCTGCTTCCTTGTCATTTCTGCCGGCGCCGGTGGCACCGAGGCCTGCGACTGGGCGCAGATGCTCCACCGCATGTACACCCGCTGGGCCGAGAGCAAGGGCTACACGGTCGAGACGCTCGATTGGCAGGACGGCGACGAAGCGGGCCTGCGCACCGCGACGCTCAAGATCACCGGCGACTACGCTTACGGCTTTCTCAAAAATGAACGCGGCGTCCACCGCCTCGTGCGCATCTCGCCCTTCGACTCGAACGCGAAACGCCACACTTCGTTTGCCTCGATCGATGCCACGCCGGAAGTTTCCAAAGAGATCAACATCGAGATCAACGACAAGGATGTGGAAATCACCACCACCCGCTCCGGCGGCAAGGGCGGTCAAAATGTCAACAAGGTCGAAACTGCGGTGTTGTTGCGCCACCTTCCCACCGGCATCCTCATTCGCTCGACCGCCGCGCGCACCCAAGGTCAAAACCGCGAACTCGCCTTCGATATCCTCAAGGCCAAACTCTACACCATCGAGGAGGACAAACAAAAAGCCGAGTCTGAACGCGCCTACGGCGAAAAGGGCGATGTCTCATGGGGCAATCAGATCCGTTCCTATGTGTTCCAGCCTTATCAGAAGGTGCTCGACCTCCGTACCGGCGAGGAAACCAACAACATCCAAGGCGTCATGGATGGCGACCTCGACGCGTTCATCGAAGCCAAACTCCGCGGCAAAGTCCGCGTTAAGGGTGCCAAGGACGAAGAGGATTGAAGCTTGCTGCTGAAGAAGCAGCTTCTTCCTCTTCTCTTGCTTCTGGCTTCTGGCTTCTGGCCTCTTCCCTCAATACGCCACTTGCTTGGTGGCTTTTTCTTTTTCCTTGTCGGCGTAGCGGTCGAGGCGGTTGGAGAGGATGAAGAAGGTGGGGGCCCAGAGGCCGACGAAGATGCCGAAGAGTTCACCGTGAGTGCGGAGTTCGAAGGTGGGTGCGCGACCACCTTGCAAGAACCAGATTGCGATCGAGCCGCCGATCGACGCGAAGCCGAGGATGAAGCAGAGTCCGCTGAGCCATTTGGTGCCTGTCGCATTCATAAGAATGCAAGTTGGTTCAGCTGATGGATAAATCAACGGGAGAACTTCACGCGATGGCGTGAGGTGGGAGGAAAGACACGGGCAGCCACGCGTGCTAGCAGAGATCACATTTCCAGTAGCAGGCGAGCGGGGGACTCGAGGCTGTCCTTGATGCGAATGAGGAAGGTCACGGCTTCCTTGCCATCGACGAGGCGGTGGTCGTAGCTTAGGGCGAGGTACATCATCGGGCGGATGACGACCTGGTTGT
>JBIKIK010000196.1:0-3254 GCA_044361655.1 Luteolibacter sp.
TCGTGGCGATGGTCGACCCGAGGATTCAATTCAAGTGATGATGCGTAAGATCGGAGTCATATGCATGCTATTGGGTTCGCTCGCGGTGCTGGGCGAACTTTGCGACATCGCGTTTCCGACCGCGCGCTGGTTTTTTGAATCGAGCCGCGAGGTGCCGTGGCTGCATGCCAACCTTGCGAGTGACGCAGCATTTCCGTGGTTCGGATGGGCGAGCGCTGCTTTGCTGGTGCTTGGTGGATTGATGCTGGTGATTCGCTCGATCGTGCACAGCACGCCCGATCCGGTGATGCAACGCCGCATCAGCCGCTTTCGCGCGATCCGACGCGGGCATGTCTCGCTCATCATCCTGCTCGGCCTTGCCGGTGTGGCAGCGCTGGATCAAGTAGTCGTCGGCAAACGCGCGCTGGCGGTGAAGCATGACGGCCAATGGGTTTTTCCGGCCTTCATGACGCGCGACCTAAAGAACAAGGACTTCGCCATCGGTGGTGCGTCGGCCGAAGCGCCGGCGGACTATCGAAAACTTCGCGCATCAGGAAACAAGACGGTGATCATGCCACTCGTCCCCTTCGATCCGACCGGCGACACGCTGCCACCACGATCACGCGCTCTCGTCGATCGCGAAGGCGTACTTTATGAGGTCGGCGCAAACAAACCATATTGGGGCCTGGCCGCGCGCTATCACGATTCCGAAGACAGAAAAATCCAGACGCGTTTCACGCTGCGCAAAGGCCTGCTTTCCGGTCCGGTCGATGGCTGGAGCGCCGATGGATCGCCGATCTACAGCGCCGATTATCGCGACGGCGAATTGATCGAGGAAAATTTCACCGGCAGCGGCACGAAGGAAGAATTTCTCAATGCGGGAAATGCCGAGCTGCGGGCATTGAAGTACCACCCCGCACCACCGCTGCCCGAAGAAGGCAACTGGTTGGGCACGACCTCACAGGGCTACGATGTCGTCGCCTATCTTTTTGGCGGCTTGCAGGTGAACTTCAAGGCAGCCCTGATTTTCCTGCCAGTGGTGTTTCTCATCGGCATTCCGATCGGGCTGATGATGGGGTTCTTCGGCGGTTGGTTCGACCTTGCGATGCAGCGTCTCATCGAGGTGTTTTCCAACATTCCGTTTCTTTTCGTCGTGATCATTTTTGCGAGCATGGTGCCCGATCGCTTCAAAGGCTTGCCGGTGATCCTGACGATCCTCGCGGCCTTTGGCTGGATGGGCATTTCCTTCCTGATGCGCACGGCAGCCTATCGCGACAAGGAACGCGACTACATCGCGGCGGCGCGTGTGCTCGGCGCGGGCGCACCGCGGATTTTGTTTCGCCACCTCCTGCCCAACACCGTGTCGATCCTCGTGACGCTGGTGCCCTTCACGGTGTCCGGTTTGGTTTCATCGCTCACCTCGCTCGACTACCTCGGCTTCGGCCTGCCACCCGAACACGCGACATGGGGCCGCTTGCTCAACGACGGACTTTCCAACCTCTCGGCACCATGGCTGGTGACCTCGACCTTCACCGCACTGGTCGGCCTGCTCGTGCTCATCACTTTCATCGGCGAAGCGGTGCGCGAGGCCTTCGATCCGAAAAAATTCACCACTTACTGCTGATGCGATCCCCTTCCGCAATTTTCCGAATGCTGCTGGCGGCACTGCTTGTGCTCGTGCAGTCAAGCTGCCGGCGTGAGTCGGCCGCAGTCGGCCGCGGGCTTGGCTTCGATGAATTTTTGCCGCGCTACAACCAACACATCGCCGGCTGGCTTAAGGCGGAACTGCAAGCGGCGCAAAACGAACTCACAAAGGTCGAAGGCGAAATTCCCAAGGCAAATGACGCGCAAGCAAACTCACTGCGCACGCGCACCGAAGCGCTGCGGCTCGATATCGAGAAATTCAACTTCAGGATCGGGCTTGGTGATTTCCTCAAAATCGGATCGGCGGACGAAGTCCCGAAGGACCTCGTTTGGAAGGACGGCATGGATCAACCCGAGATCGGCGATCCTGCGGCATTGAAAGGCGGCGTCTTCCGTCGCTTCATTCCAAGTTTCCCGCCAACGATCCGCCCCTTTGGCGACAACTCGAACAACTCGTTCCGCGGCGACGCCTATGACTACATCGAACTGCCAATGGTCTCGCTCCACCCGGAGACAATGAAGGAGATCCCCGGCCTGGCAAAGGCATGGGCCGAGTCGCCCGACGGCCGCACGGTCTACTTCAAGCTCGACCCCGAAGCGCGCTACTCTGATGGCGTGCCGGTGCGCGCGCGCGACTTCCTCGTCGCCGTTTACCTGCGCGTTTCGGATCACATCGTGAACCCCTACGCCAAGCAGTTTTACCGCGAAAATATCGCGCAAATCGCGATCTACGATGACACGACGGTTTCCGTCTCACTGCCCGAAACAAAGGCCTACGCCGCAGCACTCGCGGGTGCGATCACGCCCTCGGCGCCGCATTTTTATTCGGAGTACGGCGCGGATTACAACGAACGCTACCAATGGCGATTCCCACCGACCACCGGCGCGTACGAGATTCGCCCGGACGATGTCATCAAAGGCGTGTCGATCACCCAGACCCGCGTGAAGGATTGGTGGGCGCTCGACCGGAAGTACTATAAACATCGTTTCAATCCCGACAAAATCGTGCACACGGTCGTGCGCGACGAATCCAAGGCCTTCGAGTTGTTCCGCGCCGGCGAGCTCGACACCTTCTACCTCACGCGGCCGGAGCTGTGGTACGAGAAGTCCGAGATCGAGCCAGTGCACAAAGGCTACATCGAGCGGGTGACCTTTTACAACCGCTACCCGAAGATCCCGCGCGGGCTCTACCTGAATGTCGCCAAACCGCCCTTGGACAAACTCGATGTGAGGATCGGCATCCAGCACGCGATGAATTGGCAAAAAGTGATCGATGTGATGTTCCGCGGTGATTGCCAGCGCCTCAATGCATTCAACGAAGGCTATGTGACCTTCAGCGATCCATCAATCCGCTCGCGGCCCTACTCGATCGAGCTCGCACGCGCGGCCTTCCGCAAGGCCGGCTACACGGTCGAGGGCAAGGACGGCATCCTGTCCAAGCCCGACGGCACGAGGCTTTCTGTTTCAGTCAGCTATCCGGTGATGCCAGTTTACGACCGCATGTTCGCGATTCTTTGCGAGGAGGCCAAGGCCTGCGGTTTCGAACTGCGCCTCGATGGACTCGAAGCGACGGTGTCGTACAAAAAGGTCATGCAAAAGCAGCATGAAATGACGCTCTCGAGTTGGATGAT
>JBIKIK010000197.1:0-3251 GCA_044361655.1 Luteolibacter sp.
GACCGTTCCTTTGCGTTTCACGACTTGGCAATCAGCGTGACGGCGCTTGGCGGAGGCAAGTGAGGAGAGGACTTTCATGACGGGAAAAAAGTTGGTTGTGGCCGACCGCAGGGGCGAATCGGGACGCGGAAAATAGGAAGCGCCCGGCCTTTGTAAAGCAAATTCCACCCGGATCGCGTTGGTTTTTTCGTCTGCCCCGGGCCTGGGAACCCTAGAAAAACGCCCCAAATTATTTCGGATGCATGTATTTTTTGCTTTTCCGAAGGATTTCGAAGCGCTAATCGAAGACTCATGAAAATCGTACTGCTCGCGATTGCTTTGGTATCCCTCAACTCCTGCAACACGATCATCGGCATGTATCGTGACACCAAGCAGGCGGTGATCTGGACCAAGGATAAGATCCAAGGATCAGGCGGCGGTGGTGGTGGCGACGACGCGTACAGCGACGCGCCGATTTATTGATCCGTGCCTCAATCGAGCAATTCGCCGTAGCGCTTGCGGGCGAGCTCCATCGAAAGCTCGAGCACGCCCTGGCTGCGGGGGTGCTTCAAAGCCTCGTCCGACATCGCCGCGCATTCGGCATAGCTGAGCGATCGGATCGCATGACCCACCCGCGAGACCTGTTGCGGGCCCACAGATAGTTCTTCAGCACCCAAGCCGATCAGCAAGGGCGTAAGCCGCACATCGCCGGCCATTTCGCCGCAAATCCCGGTCCAAATGCCATTGTCACTCGCGGCATCGATCGTGCGTTTGATCAAGCGGATGACCGCCGGATGCGTCGGCCGGTAAAGATCCGCCACATGCGGGTTCACGCGGTCGGCGGCGACGGTGTATTGAATGAGGTCGTTGGTACCGATCGAAAAGAAATCAACCTCCGGCGCGATGAAGTCGGCGCAAAGCGCGGCGGCCGGCACTTCGATCATGACGCCCACCGGCAAATTCGAGTCAAAGGGAATGCCCTCCTTGTCGAGCTCGTCCATGCAGCGCAGCACCATTTCCTTGCCGCGACGCACTTCGGAAAGCGCCGAGATCATCGGAAACATAACGGCAACTTTGCCCTTCGCACCGGCCCGCAGGATCGCGCGGATCTGCTCGCGAAACATTGCAGGTCGCGCCAATGAAACACGAATGCCACGCCAGCCGAGGAACGGATTGGGCTCGGGCTCAGTGAGCGGCTCGACCGGTAATTTGTCACCACCCGCATCGAGGGTGCGGATGATCACCGTGTGCGGCGACATTTCCGTGGCTACCCGCGAGTAGGTTTCGAATTGAAACGTCTCGTCAGGAATCTCCTCGCTGCCAAGCAGCAGAAATTCCGTGCGGTAAAGCCCCACGCCCTTGGCTCCGCTGCGTTTGACCAAAGGCAGCTCTTCGACGATCTCAATGTTGGCGGAAACGGTGAGCGGCCGACCATCGATGGTCTCGGTGGCATCGCCACGCTTGGCATCCACCAGGCTGCGCACCCGCGCCTTTTCGTCATTCAATTTGCGGTACCGCGCCAGCGTTTCATCAGTCGGATAAAGGATCAGCTTGCCAGTGTAACCATCAAGAATCGCCGGCGCGAGGGCAGTCATGTCGATCACCGCGCCCTCAAGACCAACGATCGCCGGCACGCCAAAAGCACGCGCGAGAATCGCCGTGTGGGAATTGACGCTGCCCTGCTCGGTGGCAAAGCCCAGCACCTGACCGCGGTTCATCGATGCGGTGTCGGACGGCGCCAAATCGTAAGCGACCAAAATGTGGCGGCCGTCGGGCCCACCATGGCGGCTCTCACCATCGGCCGAAAAATTCCGCAACAGGCGTTGCGCGACATCCTCGAGGTCGGCCGTGCGCTCACGCAAAAATGGATCAGGGATGCGCCGCATCGCCTCGAGGAAATTTTGCATCACCGCGTAAAACGCGTACTCGGCATTCTGCTGACGGCTCGCGATCGCCGCCAAGACTCGCTCAACCAGCGAACGATCCTCAAGCATCATCACATGGGCTTCGAAAATTCCGCTTTCGTTGTCACCCGAAAGGTCCTCGAGCCGACCCTGCAATTCGACAAGCTGACGCTTGGTGGTCTCCAATGCCTCATTGAAGCGCGCCTGTTCGTGCTCCACCTCGGACTCGGCGATTTCATACACCTCCGGTGCCGAAAACCCGCGGGCGATGACATGCAAGGGAGCAATCGCGATGCCCGGGGACGCAGGAATCCCCTCATAAACGGTCTCGATTTTCTCTTTCGGGTCATCCATCGGGTGAAGCCAAATTGCTTGCCCACCGCGCCGCGATCAAGACGCAAATTGCCCGATCCAATCACACGCGAAGGATGGGCTTGCGCAGCTACCCTCCAAAGCAGATCTTCCATTGATGTCCTCGCTCATCAAAGCCCTCGCCGCCATCGGCACCGGCCTCTTCGCTGCCAACGCCGCCGAACCTCTCGCCATCGGCGCCAAGCTCCCGCAGGTTTCGCAAAAAAACCAGGAAGGCATCAACCTCGCACTTGCCGAACATGGTGCCAGCGGGTGGCTCCTCGTTTACTTTTACCCGAAGGCCGACACGCCCGGTTGCACGAAACAAGCCTGCAGCCTGCGCGATGCCTTTGCGATACTCACAGAAAAAGGCGTGAAGGTCCTCGGCGTCAGCACCGATTCGCCAAAGTCTCAAAAAGCCTTCCGGGAAAAATACCAACTGCCCTTCGACCTGCTCGCCGATGAAGACTCGACGATTGTCAAAGCCTTCGGCGTGCCGACCACGATGGGCTTCGCCAAACGCCAGGCCTTCCTGTTCAAGGATGGCGCGCTCGTGTGGGTCGACCTCTCGGCCTCGACCGAGCAACAGGCAGCCGATGTGCTCAAGGCGATCGAAACAAAAAACTGAGCGGCATCAGGCGGCACACACTTCAGCCTCAGCTGCAAGCTCGGGTTGGCGCGGTTCTTCATTTTGCGACGCGCCACGGCTGGCGATGAACTCATCGTAACGCACAAGCTCCATGCGGCCGTCATGATGCTCGATGATTGCCGTGAGGCTCTCAACCCAATCGCCAGAGTTGAGATAATGCACGCCACCCTCATTGCGATCCTCCGGCGCATGAATGTGCCCGCAGATGATGCCATCGCAATTTTTCCTGCGGGCCAGGTTGCGCAACAACTCCTCGTAGCGATCGACAAAACACACGGCCGACTTGACCTTGGCTTTCACCTGCTTGCTGATCGAATAGTACTCCTTGCCGCGCCATGCGCGCCACTGGTTGTACACGCGGTTGATGC
>JBIKIK010000198.1:0-3250 GCA_044361655.1 Luteolibacter sp.
CGGCTCACCGGCGCGCTTCACCGCCGTCGCCGCATCCGTGGCCAACCTCGCCCTCGGCATCTACGCCGCCGCGACATGGCAAAACGAATGCTGGAATTTCTCACTGCCGGTTCTCGAAAAACCCGCGCTCAACCTCGCCTTCGGCATGCCCGATGGCATGAGCGTCGTAATGATCCTGCTCTCGGTCATTGTCACGCTCGCCGCCGTACTCACCACCAAGGCCCCAGCCGATAGCCAAAAACTTCACTACGGTTCCTCATTGCTCATTTCCGCCGGGGCACTCGGTGCCTTTGCTTCAACCGACCTGTTCTTTTTCTACGCCTTCCACGAACTCGCGCTGATCCCGACCTTCATCATGATCGGCCTATTCGGTCGCGGCGATCGCCGTGAAGCCGCATGGAAAATCACGATCTACCTCGGCGTTGGATCCATCGTTCTCCTCGCGGGTCTGCTCTGGCTCTCGAGCCTCACCGGCACACTCGACATGACAAAGATGATCGCCGCTGCCGGCACGATCGATCCCGCCGCGCAAAAGGGCATCGCCGCACTCCTGCTCGTCGGCTTCGGAACGCTGGTATCGCTTTTCCCGTTTCACTCGTGGGCCGCACCGGCCTACGCGAGCGCACCTGCACCCGTCGCAATGCTGCACGCAGGCGTGTTGAAAAAATTCGGCCTCTACGGTCTGCTTCGCCTCGCCATTCCGCTTTTGCCGGAAGGCATGCAAGCATGGCTCACGCCGCTGCTCGTCCTGCTTCTCGGCAACATCCTCTGGGTCGGCCTCGTCACCATTTCACAAAAACGCCTCGATGGCATGCTCGGCAACTCATCGGTGATGCACATGGGCTACATCTTCCTCGCGATCGCCGCGCTCATCGCCATGCCCTCCAACCCGCTGGCCAAACCCGCCGCAGTCCTGCTGATGTTTGCCCACGGCATCTCCATCGCCTTGCTCTTCGGACTCGCCGACCGCATCGAGCGCAACACCGGCTCACTCGACTTCACCGACCTTGGCGGACTCGCAAAACCCGCTCCCGGATTGGCCTTCCTTTTTGGCATTGGCGCGATGGCATCCATCGGTCTCCCTGGCCTCGCCAACTTCGCCGGCGAAGTGCTGGTCTTCCTCTCCACCTTCCAAAACTACGATGGCGCCAAGGGCCTCAGCCCGGTGCAAATCACCTGCATCCTCGCGATCTGGGGCGTGGTGATCTCCGCCGTGTACATGCTCCGCGCCTACCGCAGCGTCTTCCACGGTCCCACCGTGAAGGCCACCGCCAACGCCGCCGACATCACCTTCGCCGAACGCATCCCCGCACTCCTGCTGATCCTCGCATTGCTCGCAGTGGGCCTTTATCCGAACCTTCTGCTTAATCTGCTAAAATAAAGTACGAAATCCTAAGCACTAAATTCGAAACGAATATGACGCTCATTTCTAACACCTCTTCCGTTTAGTATTTAGTGCTTATAATTTAAATTTTACGACCATGCCCTCCTACTACTTGGAAGCCCTCACCATCACCCTCGGCCTCGCTTTGCTCATGGCCGAGGCCTTTGTGCCTTCAAAGTCCAAGGCATGGGTCGGCATCCTCGCCGCACTCGGCCTCGCCGCCATCCTCGGCCTCACGACTCTCGCGATCGGCCCCGAGGCAAAGCCCGATGCCGCATGGGCAAAATGGCCACTGTGGAATTTCTATCAGTTCGACTCGCTCGCGATCTTTTACAAACGCTTCGCCCTCGTCTGCACGCTGCTGGTCGTGCTTTTGAGTATCGACTACCGCAGCATCCTTGCCCGCTTCACTGACCATCCGGGTTCGGAAAACGGCACGGGCGAATACTACGCGCTCTCGGTCTTCGCTTGCGTCGGCATGATGATGCTGGCCTCGGCCAAAGACCTCGCAGGCGCCTTCGTTTCACTCGAACTCGTCACCGTCACTTTCTACATCCTCGTTGCCTACATGCGCCGCAACATCGGGTCGCTCGAAGCCGGCGTGAAGTACCTCATCCTCGGCGCACTCAGCACCGGCTTCCTCGTCTACGGCATCGCATGGATCTACGGCGCCACCGGCACGATGAGCCTCGCCGCCCTTCCATCCTCAATCGCCAATCTTCATTCCACCACGCCTCTTCTCTTCGGCGTCGCCCTCGTCATGATCGGCCTCTGCTTCAAAATCGGCGCCGTGCCGATGCAGGTCTGGATCCCCGATGTCTATCAAGGCGCCCCCACCCCCACCACCGCCTTCCTCTCGGTCGGATCAAAAGCCGCGGGCTTCATTCTCACAATCCGCTTCCTCGAACCTCTCCTCGCGCACCCCGCCACCAGCGGCCCGATCCTTAATCTGCTTTTCATCCTCGCGATCGCCACCTTGCTCTTCGGCAACCTCGCCGCCATCCCGCAAACCAACTTCAAACGCCTGCTCGGCTACTCCTCGATCGCCCACGCCGGATTCCTCCTGCTCGCCCTCGCCACCGGCAAAGCCGAAACCACCGACGCACCCGGCGCGATCACCGTGATCTCGTTCTACCTCGCGACCTACCTGATCATGACGCTCGGTGTGTTCTTCATCCTCGCGCAAGTCCGCATCCAACGCGACGGCGAACGCATTCACGATTTTGCCGGCCTCGGAAAATCCAACCCGCTGCTCGCCACCGCACTCACGATCCTGCTCGCCGCCCTCGCCGGCATCCCGCTCACCGCCGGCTTCATCGGCAAGTTCATGGTGTTCTCTCTCGCCATCAACGCCGGCCTCTGGTGGGGCGTGGCCATCGCCGCCATCGGCGCCGCCGCCGGATTCTATTACTATTTCAACACCATCAAAGCGATGTGGTGGACCGAGGCCACCAACACCACACCAGTCACGCTCCCGGCAATCAGCAAGCTCTGCGTCGCCACACTCACCGTCGCCACGCTCGTCTTCGGCTTCTGGCCACAACCGATCCTCGCGCTTCTGCGCTGATTTTTTAGAATCGGCAAAAACCCTTTATGCGGGCTCTTGGACACGCCAACGCGTAAGCGACCGGCGCCGTCCCATCTGGCAATCTTTGCCGCTTGAACAAAAAACTCATCGAGTTGTAATTCTAGCACCCACGGAATCCACCCATGTAATCATGAAATCAAAACAACCATACTCAGCCCTCGCGCTTGGACTCTGCCTGCTTGCCACCGCGCACGCCACACCAAAGAAACCCAACATTCTGGTCATCTGGGGTGATGACATCGGCCAGTTTAATATCAGCGCCTACAACAACGGCATGA
>JBIKIK010000199.1:0-3245 GCA_044361655.1 Luteolibacter sp.
CGCCGAGTTCCATGATCCGGCTGATTTTCCTGCGGCGACCAGGAGGCCGAGCGGTTCGCCTTCGGGTGTGAAAAATCCGGCGTTGATTGCGGCGAGTGCGCTGCGCGAAGTGCCCGCGTGGGCGGCATCGGTGAAGGTGGTGCCGGGTCCGTCTTCTTGATCGATGACGCGGAGGCGGTGGGTTCTTGAATCGAATGCGACGCCTTCTAGGTTGAACTCCGGCAGGTTGCGCGTGACGAGGGTGGGGGCTGCGGGAGGGTTGGGATTTTCGGAAATTTTTGGTGCTTCGGTCAGCGGTATTGGAGTGATCGCTGCTGCTGGTGGCGGTGCTGTTGCCGCTTTCTTTTGAGGTGGTGCGGTTGCTGGTTCGTAGGGCGTGCAGGACGCCAGCAGGAGGAGTGGCAGCAGAAATCGGATGGGACCGTGCATGGCTGGGTTTCCCACGAAGCCATCGCTTTGGCAAGGTGCGGGTGATCTTTCTTGGCAGGGTCGCGGGCGATCGTTATCGATGGTGAATCATGAAATTTTTGCGCGTGATGTTATGGCTGACGATTGCCCTTTTGGGTGCCTTTGCGGTGGGGGTAGCGGCCTTTCAGCGAGGCGAGCCTGTGAATGCGATTTGGTTGGTGGTGGCAGGTGTTTGCACTTTTGCGGTGGCCTATCGGTTTTACAGCGCGTGGTTGGTGGCGAAGGTGTTGGCGGTCGATGATCAACGCGCGACGGCGGCGCATACCTGTGCGGATGGCAAGGACTTCGTGCCGACGCCGAAATGGGTGGTGTTTGGTCATCACTTTGCGGCGATTGCCGGGCCTGGGCCTTTGGTGGGTCCTGTGTTGGCGGCGCAGTTTGGATATTTGCCCGGGACTTTGTGGATTTTGATCGGCGCGACGCTCGGTGGTGGCGTGCATGATGCGGTGGTGTTGCTTGCAAGCATGAGGCGCAATGGCAAATCGCTGGGTCAGATGCTCAAAGAGGAGGTGCATCCGTTTGTGGGTTTGGTGGCGATGGTGTCGCTGTTGGCGATCATGACGATTTTGCTCGCCGTGTTGGGCTTGGTGGTGGTCAAGGCCTTGGCGGAAAGCCCGTGGGGACTTTTCACGATCGCGGCGACGATTCCCTTGGCGATGGTGATGGGTTTGTTGATCAAGACCGGCATGATGCGAGTGACCGGTGCGTCGGTGATCGGTGTGCTCGGGCTCATCGTTGCGGTGGTGGCCGGGAAATATTTGCCGGAGTCGTGGAATCATGCGCTGCGTTGGGAGGCCAAGAACCTTGCGTGGGCGGTGATGATATACGGCTTTGCGGCGTCGGTTTTGCCGGTGTGGTTGCTGTTGGCGCCGCGCGATTATTTGAGCACCTTCATGAAGCTTGGCACGGTGGTGGTGCTGGGAATTTTCATCGTGTTGGCCATGCCCGAGCTGAAGATGCCAGCGGTGACGCCATTCATCGATGGCAGCGGATTTGTCGTGCCGGGGCCGGTGTTTCCATTTGTGTGCATCACCATCGCGTGCGGTGCGGTGAGCGGATTCCATGCCTTGATCTCATCCGGCACGACGCCGAAGTTGCTTGAACGCGAGCGCGATGTGCGGGTCGTTGGTTACGGGGCGATGGTGACCGAGATGTTGGTGGCGTTGATGGCGATCATTGCGGCAAGTGCGCTGCCGCCGGGTCAGTATTTCGCGATCAACTCGCCGGTGAACGCGCGTGATGCGGTGGCGGTTGAGCGTCAGATTGAGAAGATCAACTCTTATGGTCCGGCCTATCGCGTGACCCTTGAGGAGATGGAGGAGTTGGCGGAAAAAATTCAGGAGCCGACACTGATCGGCAAGACCGGTGGTGCGCCGACATTTGCGGTGGGCATGGCATCGATGTTTTCACGCGTGTTGCCGGGTAATACCGCGCTGGCGCTGTGGTATCACTTTGCGATCATGTTCGAGGCCTTGTTCATTCTCACCACGCTCGATGCGGGCACGCGGGTGGGGCGCTTCATCTTGCAGGATCTGCTTGGGCATGTTTGGAAGCCCCTTGCGGATACCGGCAGTTGGTTGGGCAACATTCTTGCGACTGGATTGTTGGTCGCGGGTTGGGGGTATTTTCTTTATCAGGGAGCGATCGATCCAGAGGGCATTGCCAAGAGCCTTTGGCCGATTTTTGGTATTTCAAACCAGTTGCTCGCGGTGATCGCGTTCTGCCTTGGTACAACCATTTTGATCAAGTCGGGTCGCGCGAAGTACGCTTGGGTGACTGTGATTCCGCTGGTGTTTCTGGCGGTGGTGACCTTTGTCGCCGGATGGATGAAAATTTTCTCGGCGAAGGCTGCGGGATTCATTCCGGCGATTGCGAAGATCGAGGCCGAGATCGCGGGCGGAGTGAGCGATCAGAGGCTCGCAGTTTTGAAATCGGCGCTCTTCAACGCGCGGCTGGATGTGGTGGTTGTGTCGGTGTTTCTAACGCTGGTCGCGTTGATCACCTTGTCCTGCGTGTGGCAGTGGTGGAAGTGGCTGAGCGGGTCGGCGGTGCCGGTGCTGCGCGAGTCGCCTTATGTATCCAGAGCCGGGTCCGAGTCCTGAGTCGAGCTCGAGGATTTGGGTTCGTTTTTTTGACTGATTTTTGGATGCCCGGTCGACTCCACGCGGCGGAAGCGGGATGCGCTCCATGAGATTTCCGTGTGGTCGAGAAAGACCCTGAGACCGGTGAGGTAAAGGCCTTGGATGCCATTGTCGATTTCGTTGCAGGCATAGACATGATAGACCTTGTTTGGCTGCAAGGGTCCATCGGGGAAACGAAACGAACATTCGTCAGGGAAGTGGTTTGGAAGAACCCTTGGTCCGTTCAGTTTGGTATCGATCGCGACGACTCGGTCGCCGGGGGAGAAGTGGTTCATGAAAGGTGTCAGGTGTGTGGATATGCCACTAATAATTAAACGCAAGGGTAGGACATTTGTTGGGACACCCAAGAAAAAATCGGAAAAAATTTTTTGGTATTTTTGGATTGATGCGATGGGGTAGGTTGTATTAAAAGGTAATTAGTTATTAATTTCCTTCTGGGCTCACGGCTGGGCGGGTGATACGAATGTGCGCATGGACGCGTTGATTCGACAACTGGAGGAAGGGCGTGATATGTCTTCTTGCGAAGTGGAGCTTGCGGCGAATTTTCTTTTGGACGCGGCGGTGGCCGATGAGCGCAAGGCGAGCTTGCTGGAGGCTATGTCGGTGAAGGGTGAGAGCGCGACGGAGATTGCGGTG